>JAEZHR010000382.1 GCA_023416415.1 Pseudomonadota bacterium | reverse complement strand
CCTTGATGCCGTATTCCTTGTACTTCTTGCGGATCTTCGCGAGCACCGCGTCCACATTGGTTGCAAGACAGTCTTCGCCGGTGCGCTCGTGGAAATTGATCTGCCCGCACTTGGCGAAGTAGGGATTGAGCATCCAGGGGTCGACATCGACCATCTTGGCGAACTTCTTCACCACTTCGTCGTAAGCGGCGAAATGATTGGTCTTGCGCCGCACCGCCCAGCCGGCATGCAGCGGCGGCAACAGGTTCTGCTCGTGCAGGTTCTCCAGCACCGGAGGAATACCGGAAGACAAGTCGTTGTTGAGCAGGACCGTACAGGGGTCGAAATTCTCGAGGCCGACGCGGCGACCGTTAGCGATGCGCCGCAGCGGCTCAAGCACGATGGTCGTGCCGTCCGGCAGATCGATCGGGGTCGGCGCCGTGATTTCGTCCGACAGCGACCCGAGGCGCACATTGAGCCCGGTCTGGCGGAAGATCTGGATCAGGCGCCCGACGTTCTGCAGGTAGAAGGAATTGCGCGTGTGCTTTTCGGGGATCAGCAGCAGGTTCCTGGCGTCCGGACAGTATTTCTCGATGGCGGCCATGGCGGCCTGTACTGCTAGCGGCAGCATCTCCGGCGAAAGGTTATTGAAACCGCCCGGGAACAGATTGGTGTCCACGGGCGCCAGCTTGAAGCCGGCATTGCGCAGATCGACCGAACAGTAGAAGGGAGGCGTGTGCTCCTGCCATTCCAGCCGGAACCAGCGCTCAATGGCGGGAGTGGCGGCCAGGATCTTCTTCTCGAGTTCGAGCAAGGGGCCGGTCAGAGCGGTGACGAGATGGGGAACCATGGAAATTCTGGAGTGAGCATTCTTGCACTGGAAGGGAGTCCGATTCTAACGGTTATTCCCGGGACAGGTGTCGCGACGGCGGCCCGTGCGGCACTTATTGAACGAATGGCAATGCATTGCAGCCCAGTGACGCTTACCGCATTGCGCCCGGACATATGCGAGGCAACACCACCTCGAAGCAGGTGCCCGTTTCCGAGTTCGACCGCAGGGTGACCCGCCCGCCATGAGCCTCGACGAAGCGCCTGACGATATACAAGCCAAGGCCGAGCCCGTCCGAACCCGAGCGCTTGTGCCCGGCACCCGCGAAGGGCTCGAACAGCCCGGCCATGGACTCATGTGCAATTGTCCCTTCGTTCCTGACCGAAATCACGATCTCGTCCTTTCGGCCGCCATCCAGGTGCACCAGCACCGGGGCATCCGGCGTGCCATGTTGCAGCGCATTGCCGATCAGATTTGACAGGACCTGCGACACGCGATCCGGGTCCAGCACGGCGTCGAGATCACCGCAGTACGCCAGCTCGATACGCGCCGCCGTGGCGACATGCTCGATCTCGTCGATGATGCGCATGCAGACCTCGGTCACGTTCGATCGTTCCGGATACAGCGCAATGGCGGTCGCGCGCAGCTGCGCCACATCGAGCAGTTGCTTGACCATTTTCTCCATGCGCTCGCCGCAGGCGACGATGCGCTGCGCTGCCTCGATCACCCGCGCCTCGGAGCCAAGGCGGGAAATCAGCTCGGCGCCGTGCAGCACGGCCTGCAACGGCGTCCTCAGATCGTGTCCGAGAACGGCGACGAACATTTCGTTGACCTGAAGCGCATGACGCAACTGCTCCACCTGCTCGCGAATGCGGATCTTTTGTGCGTGCAACTGTGCAAACACCTCCACCTTGCCGCGCAGGACTTCGGAATTGATCGGCTTGTTCAGAAAATCGACGGCGCCAGCCCGATAGCCCCGAAAACTGCGCTCCGCCTCTTCGGGGGCCGCCGTCATGAAAATGATCGGAATCTCGGCAGTGCGCGGATTGCCGCGTACCAGTTCTGCCAGCTCGAACCCGTCCATGCCAGGCATCTGAACGTCGATCAGTGCCAGTGCCACCTCGTGCACGAGCAGCAGTTCGAGTGCTTCGTCCCCGGATGCGGCCTTGAGCACCTGAAGTCCCGGACGTACCAGTGTGGCCTCGCTGGCGACCAGGTTCTGGGGAAAGTCATCGACAACGAGTACGTTGATTGGAGTCATGGCCTTGTCACCTTGGTCAGACATCTACGGAAAAAGCTTGCCCAGCGCCTTGGCCAGCTGCGCAAGCGGAAGCACGCGGTCGGCACCGGACAGCGCGAGTGCCTGCGCCGGCATTGCCTGCGCGGTTGCATCGGTCGGATCCTGCACCCACGCCTGCCCGCCGCATCCGCGCACCTGACGCAGGCCGGCAGCACCGTCGACGCTGGCACCGCTCAGCACGATTGCGAGCAAGCGTTCGCGATACGCCATCGCAGCGGATTCGAACAAGGGATCGATGGCCGGGCGAGAAAAATGCACCGGCTCGACCCTTGACAACGCAAGCGTGGCATTCGGCTCCACCAGCATATGGTAGTCAGGCGGCGCCAGATACACGGTGCCGGGCAGAATGGCCTCCTTGTCTTCGGCCTCCTTGACCGGCAACGCACAGCGGCGTGCGAACAGACGGGTCAGCAGCGCATCGTCATCGGTGCTCACACGATGCTGAACCACGAGCAGGGCCGCCGGATAGACCGCTGGCAGGGCTTGCAGCAAGGCCGACAGCGCGTCAACCCCGCCGGCGGAAGCACCAATTGCAATCGCATGCGGCAATGCCTTGCGCTCCGACATGGACAGCCCCTGTCAAATCCGCTGATAGATGCGCAAGCCCGGCGCCAGTTCGGAGAACGCGTGCGCCTGCGCCGAAAAACGCAGCGTTTCCTTCGGACCGATGCCAAGAAAGCCGCGATGCACCAGCGAGTCGTAGAACAGCTTCAGCGCCCGATTTTGCAGCGCGCGATCAAAGTAGATCAGAACATTGCGGCATGAGACCAGATGTACCTCGGAGAATACGCTGTCGGTCGCCAGGCTGTGGTCGGCGAACACGATCTGCGTCTTGAGCGACTGACGGAAGATCGCCCTGTCGTAGCCGGCCTGATAGTAATCCGACAGCGAGCGTTTGCCACCGGCCGCCTGGTAGTTGGCGCTGAAGCGCGCCATGTCGGCAAGCCGGAAGATGCCCGCCTCGGCCGCGCGCAGCGCTTCGGCGTTGATATCGGTCGCATACAGGATCGTGCGCTCCAGCAACCCCTCCTCTTCCAGCAGAATGGCCAGCGACCACACTTCCTCGCCGGTGCTGCAGCCCGCCACCCAAACTTTCAGCGAGGGATAGGTGCGCATCACGGGCATGACCTGTGCGCGCAGGGCCGCAAAGTATTCCGGATCGCGGAAAAGGTCGCTGACCTGGACCGTGAGAAAGCGCATCAACTCGGCGAATACCGCCGGTTCGTGAAGGACGCGGGCCTGCAGACTGGATACCGTATCGCATTCGAATCGCGCCATCGCCTGCTGCACCCGACGCCGCATCGAAGCCACCGCGTAATGCCGAAAGTCCTGCTGATATCTGAGGTAGATGCCCTCGAGCAGCAGCTTGAGTTCAATGTCGAATTCCGGTCCGTGTTCCATGGCTTGCCTATTTCGGCAACCAGACCCGGCACAGCGACAGCAGCTGGTCGACCGCAAAGGGCTTTGCAATGTAATCGCTGGCGCCGGCGTCAAGACAGCTGCGGCGATCGTCAGCCATCGCCTTCGCGGTAAGCGCAATCACCGGAAGCCGCTTGTATTCTGCCTTCTTGCGCAGCTCGCGAATGGCCGTCAGACCATCCATGCCCGGCATCATCAGGTCCATCAACACCAGGTCGATATGCGGGTTCTGCTCCAAGCGTTCCATCGCTTCGCGGCCATCGCGCGCAATGATGAGCTTCGCGCCAAGCGGTTCGAAAATGCTGGTCAGCGCGAACACGTTGCGCACGTCGTCTTCGGCAATCAGGAGCCGGCGCCCTTCGAAGGCGGCGTCACGCTGGCGCGCCTGTTTGAGCATCTGCTGCTGATTCGGCGGCAGGGTGGACTCGACCCGGTGCAGGAACAGCGAGACTTCATCGAGCAGGCGTTCCGGAGAGCGGGCGCCCTTGATGATGATCGAGCGCGAGTAGCGGCGCAGACGCTGCTCCTCGTCGCGCGGCAGCGCGCGACCGGTGTAGACGATCACCGGAGGGAAGGCGTACTTGCCGCCCTTGGCGATGCGTTCCAGCAGGTCGAAGCCCGACCCGTCCGGCAGCATCAGGTCCATTACCATGCAGTCCCAGGTCCGGTTCGAAAGCAGCTCCAACGCTTGCGCGATGGTGCCCACATTGGTGATTTCAACGTCATCGCCCGCCAGCAGCGTGGCCAGGCTGGTGCCGAGGTCGGCATTGTCTTCGATGATCAGCACGCGCCGCGCGGCCCGGCTCATGACCATCTCCAGGCGACCGATGGCCTCGACCAGCTGTTCGCGCGCCACCGGCTTGAGCGCATAACCGATCGCCCCCAGCTCGAAGGCGCTCTGCATGTAATCGTCAACCGAAATCACATGGACCGGCAGGTGCCGCGTGACCGGATTGCGCTTGATGCGTTCCAGCACGCCCAGACCGGATTGGTCAGGCAAGCCGATGTCGAGCAGGATGCCGCTGGGCTTGTACTGCTCGGCCACGGCAATGGCTTCGGCGCCCGTGGTCGCCAGCAGGCAGTCGAAGCCCATGTCATGCGCGAGCTCGTACAGGATGGTCGCGAATTTCTCGTCGTCCTCGATCACGAGAATGGCGCGCTCGCGCTGCAGCGTGGCGCGATCATCCGGAAGGCTCGTGGCGGGCGCCGCCTTGTCCGGCGGCGGCATCGGGGCCGCTGCAGGCGCCGCCGCCGATTCCTGCGCCGGCAACGACGGGACGTTCACGCGCTCATCGGCGTCCTCCAGCACGATCGGCACTTCGAGTGTGAAGGCACTGCCGATGCCTGGCGTGCTCTCCACCGTCACCTCGCCGCCGAGCAGCTGTGCCAGTTGGCGGGAGATCGAAAGGCCGAGGCCGGTTCCGCCGTAAGTGCGGCTGGTGCTGCCATCGGCCTGGCGAAATGCCTCGAAGATCGCTTCCTGCTGCTCGGGCGCGATGCCGGTGCCGGTATCGCGCACGGTGAAACACACATGCTGTGCACGGCCGGGAGAGACGATAAGGCGAACCTCGCCCTGATGCGTGATCTTGATCGCATTCGACAGCAGGTTCTTGAGGATCTGTTGCAACCGCAGCGGATCGCTGCGCAGCCGCGCGGGGCTGCCGGCGGCCACCTCAAGATACAACACGATGCCGTTACGCTGCGCGAGCGGCTCGAAGATGCGGCGCAGATCGGCGAGCGCGTCCTCCAGCACAATTTCCTCGACGTTGACGTCAAACCTGCCGGCTTCGATCTTGGACAGGTCCAGGATATCGTTGATCAGCGCCAGCAGGTCGCTGTTGGCGGCATGGATGGTGCGCGCGTAGCGGACCTGCTCCTCGGTCAGCGTGCCGTCCTTGTTCTCGGCCAGTACGCTCGACAAGATCAGCGAGCTGTTGAGCGGCGTGCGCAGCTCATGCGACATGTTGGCCAGGAATTCCGACTTGTAGCGGTGGGCGCGCGCCAGTTCGGCAGTGCTGCGCTCCGCATCGGCCTGCGCTCTTGCCAGGCGACGCTTCTGCTCTTCCAGCAACTGATTGCGTTCGGCCAGCTGGATGTTGGCCTGTTCCAGCTCGGTGTGACGTGTCTCCAGCTCCGCCTGCGACTCCTGCAGCACCCGCGCCTGTTCGGCCAGTTCTTCGTTGGTTACGCGCAGCTCTTCCTGCTGCGTCTGCAGTTCTTCGCTCTGGCGCTGGGTTTCTTCCAGCAGATCCTTGAGGTTCTGGCGGTACTCCGCCGAGCGCATCGCGCTGCCGATACTCTCGGCGACCAGGCGCAGCAGCTCGACCTCTTCATCGAGCGTCTGGCTGCGCCTGAAACCGAACTCCATCAAGCCGGCCACCCGACCGTTCTGGGTATACGGGGCCAGCAGCAACTGGGTCGGTGCCGTATTCCCGGTGGCCGACTCGATGCGCAGGTACTCCGGCGGCAGATCGCTTACGACCATCGGCTTTTCGGAACGTGCGGCTTCGCCGGCCAGCCCCTGACCGAGGGGAATCGCCTGTGCGCCGTGGGCCGGATCAAGCGCAAAACCGGCGTATCGCACCAGGGTGTCGCCCTGCAGGCGGTAGAAGGCTCCGACCTGGGCATCCATGTAACGGGCCAGCGCGTGCAGCACACGCTCGGCCAGCAGTTCGACGCTCGGCTCGCCGAGGATGTTGCGCGACACCTCGGCACGCCCCTGCTCCAGCCACATCAGGCGACGCGCACGCCGCCGTTCGTCGAGCGTGCCGCGCACGATGTAGGCCACGCCGAGCACGGACAACAAGGCCATGGAGCGGTTGAAGATGGCTTGCGTCGGGTCGCTGCCCGCAGGAGAAAGCAGGTAGCCGAGCACCAGCAGTGGCAACAGGGCGATTGCGGTGACAGCAGGCAATTGCGGCTGGTTCCCGAGCAGGCACATGGCGACCGGCAGCACGTACAGCACCCACTCCGCATAACCGAGCGGCGTCAGGGAATCGATCAGGAAGACAAACAGGGCCAGCCCGACAATGTAGCCATAGATGAAGCGGATGGGTTGCTTGAATGCAGGCATCTTCGTTCTTCTCGGTTTGCTGGGTGACGACCTGCGCCGACAGGTTAGCATCCGCCTTCGCGCAAGCAAGCGACCCAGTATACCGATCTGCAGTGGCAGTGCCAGATGAAAACTGATTGATTGAACGCCGATGAAAAAGGGGCGCCCGCAGGCGCCCCTTTTGAAGCATGGCGGGCGGTCCCGCCGTGCAATGGATTGATCAGCTGTGGTAGGCCGATTCGCCGTGGCTGGCGATATCCAGGCCTTCGCGCTCCTCGTCCTCCGGCACACGCAGCCCGACCAGCAGATCGACGACCTTGTACGCGACATAGGAGACCACGCCGGACCAGACGATCGTCACCAGCACACTCTTGAGCTGTATCCACAGCTGAGAGGCGATCGAGAAGTCCGCACCTTGCGTGCCGCCCAGGATCGGCGCGGCGAACACACCGGTCAGCAGCGCGCCGACAATACCGCCCACGCCATGCACGCCGAAGACGTCGAATGCATCGTCCGCACCGAGCATGCGCTTGAGGCCGTTCACACCCCACAGGCAGAAGAAACCTGCCGCGATACCGATGATGATCGAACCCATCGGGCCGACGAAGCCCGCAGCGGGCGTAACGGCAACCAGACCTGCCACTGCGCCGGAAGCTGCGCCGAGCATCGAAGCCTTGCCCTTGAGCATGGCTTCACCCGCGATCCAGGCCAGCGTGGCTGCGCCCGTGGCAAGGATGGTGTTGATGAAGGCCAGACCGGCCACACCGTTGGCAGCACCGGCGGAACCGGCATTGAAGCCGAACCAGCCCACCCACAGCAGCGAGGCACCAACCATGGTCAGGGTCAGGCTGTGCGGCGCCATCGCTTCCTTGCCAAAGCCGAGCCGCTTGCCGACCACGTAGGCGCCGACCAGACCGGCAATACCGGCGTTGATGTGCACCACGGTACCGCCCGCGAAGTCGAGCGCGCCGTCTTCGGCCAGCAGACCGCCGCCACAGACCATGTGGGCCATCGGGATGTAGCTGAAGGTGAACCACAGCACCGAAAACAGCAGCACGGCCGAGAACTTGATGCGTTCTGCGAACGAGCCGACGATCAGCGCGCAGGTGATGGCTGCGAAGGTCGACTGGAAGGCAACGAACACGAACTCGGGGATGGTCGGCAGCGCACTGGAGATCGTATCTGCCGTGATGCCGGCGAGGAACAGCTTGTCGAAGCTGCCGTAGAACGTGCCTTCGCCGCCGAAGGTCAGCGAGAAGCCGTAGATGGCCCACAGCAGGGTAATCAGGCTGAAGATCACGAACACCTGCATCAGCACCGACAACATGTTCTTGGTGCGGCTCAGACCGCCGTAGAACAACGCAAGGCCCGGGATCGTCATCAGGATCACGAGCATGGTCGAGGTCAGCATCCATGCCGTGTCGCCGCTGTCGAGCGCGGGTACGGCCTCTTCGGCGGGAGCGGCTTCGGCCGGTGCCGCTTCGCTGCTCGCGGCTGCGGCGGAGACAGCGGGCGCGGCGGCATCGCTCTGCGCCAGCGCGGACTGGAACAGGCCGACTGCAAACAGCAGCGCGAAAGTCGCCATCAGACTAGAAATCAGTTTTCTCATGTGCTTCTCCTTGGGTTCCTCAGAGGGCTTCCTTGCCGGTTTCGCCGGTACGGATGCGGATGACCTGTTCGAGGTCGTAGACGAAGATCTTGCCGTCGCCGATCTTGCCGGTGCGGCCTGCCGTTTCGATCGCCTCGATGGCGCGCTCGAGCAGAGCGTCGTCGACTGCGGCTTCAATCTTGGTCTTCGGCAGGAAGTCAACGATGTACTCGGCGCCGCGATACAGCTCTGTGTGCCCCTTCTGGCGACCGAAGCCCTTGACCTCGGTGACAGTGATGCCCTGCACACCAATGGCCGACAGCGCTTCGCGAACCTCGTCTAGCTTGAATGGCTTGATGATGGCTGTGATGAATTTCATGATGCCCTCGCTTAGAAAGACGTGGTCAGTCCCAGGACCAGACGGTTTTTGGTTCCCTTGGTCTTCGGCTTGATGTCGGTGCCGATGACGGCCAGAGAAGCCGATACGATGCCGAATTCCTTGCTCACGCCGACCTTCCAGTCCGTGTAATCGCCCGAGTTGCGCGCGATGTTCTGGTAGCCGGCGTGCAGGTTCAGCACGAAGCCCTGGGGCAGGTCGATGTCCGCACCGACGTCGATATAGCCGCTGCCGTCGCTGTCAGGTACGCCGAACAGGTCGGTTACGGCGTGCGAATACTTGATGTAGGCCGGGCCGTAGCCGAGCTTGCCGTACAGTTCGAAGGTGTTGGCATTGGACAGGCCGATCTTCTTGAAATCGTTGCCGGGATAGATGTAGCCGAGGCCGCCAAAGTCGTAGCTCACGCCGTTGCCGAACTCGCCCGTCTTGCCGGCATACAGATCGATCTCGATGTTGCCGTCTCCACCCGCGTCGTCGATCCAGGTGATGGTCGAAGCCCAGGTACCGGCATAGAAGCCGCTCGGCGTATGCGAGTAGTCGATGCCACCCTGCAGCGCGGGCTTGCTGTCGGTCTGGGTCACACCGCGAAAGCGGTAGTCGGACACGACACCAATGTTGTAGCTGAGCTCATGCTCCGGCGTGGCCTGGGCATGGACATTTCCGCTGAGAGCGGCGATGGCGGCGGCACAAGTGATGACGATCTTCTTCATATGGACTCCCTGGGGTTGTTGGAACCAAAAAAAAGGACAATTCATTGCGATACGCCAACGAATTAGCACGAGCCGTGCCACCGTCCGAATCCCGTGTATCGGGTATCATTTGCCGCGTTTCGCACACCCTGCGCACCACGGTGAAACCACTTCGCTGCCGAGTGGAATCGGAACGCACCAGATCGCAGCACACCCCCATCATTCGCACCAAAACTGTGCACCGCAGCGTGCACCCAACCGGACCTGCCCATGGACACGACCCGAATCCTCAACGACCTGCAAGCCAAGCTCAGCCAGGCCATCGAGAACTCTCCCGCCAAGGACCTGGAAAGGAACGTCAAGGCCATGCTGACCCAGGGCTTTGCGCGCCTGGATCTGGTCACCCGCGAGGAATTCGAAATTCAGGCCCAGGTGCTGGCACGCACGCGCGCCAAGCTCGAGATGCTTGAAGCGCGCGTGGCCGAGCTGGAAACGCGCCTGAAGGGCGACTGAACGGAGGTCTGCCCGGCTTGTAAAAGTTGCATTAAGTGCAATGAGGCGCTAGATTCTCCCGACTGTCGGCCACGCGCCGCGAAAGGAGAGCTTCATGAAACTCGGCGCCCCGGTTCCGATCCTGCGCATCGGCAACCGTCTGATCTTCACCCAGCCCGTCGGCTGATCCGATGGGACTCGCCGTCCTCAAAAGC
>JAEZHR010000404.1 GCA_023416415.1 Pseudomonadota bacterium | reverse complement strand
CTGGTCGGCTGCGTAGGCCTGGGCCTTCGTCAAAGCGTTGAACAGAGTCGACTTTCCGGCGTTTGTGTACCCGACCAGCGATACCGAGAACGCCTGGTTGCGCCCGCGGGCACGTCGCTGCGTCATGCGCTGACGATGCAGCTTGTCCAGCTTGGTGCGCAGCATCTTGACCCGGTCGCCAAGCAAACGGCGATCGGTTTCGAGCTGAGTTTCACCGGGGCCGCGCAAGCCGATACCCCCCTTCTGTCGCTCCAGGTGGGTCCATCCACGGATCAGGCGCGTGGCCAGATGCTGCAACTGGGCGAGCTCGACCTGCACCTTGCCCTCATGACTGTGGGCGCGCTGAGCAAAAATGTCGAGAATCAGGCTTGTGCGGTCAATGACCCGCACCTTCAGATTGCGTTCGAGATTGCGCTGCTGAGCAGGCGACAGCGCATGATTGAAAATGACGAGCTCAAGGCCTTCCAGTTTGATCGCATTGGCGACCTCCTCGGCCTTGCCGGCGCCGATGAACAGCGCCGCATCAGGAGCCGCGCGCTTGCCGGTGATGACAACCACCGGCTCGGCCCCGGCAGATTTCGACAGCAGGGACAGCTCTTCCAGGCTCGCGGCAAAGTCGCCCTTGCCGAAATCCACGCCGACTAATGCAGCGCGCATGTGAAAACCAGGCGGATCCCTGTATGGCTATTCAGAAGAGGACTCGGCATTGATGTTGACTGCACGGGCCGGCACGACGGTCGAGATAGCGTGCTTGTACACCATCTGGGTGACGGTGTTGCGAAGCAGAACCACGTATTGATCGAAGGACTCGATGTGGCCCTGCAGTTTGATGCCGTTGACGAGATAGATCGAAACCGGGACGTGCTCTTTGCGTAAGGCGTTGAGGAAGGGGTCTTGTAGTAATTGCCCTTTATTGCTCATGGAAGCTCCATTGTTATGTTGTAAGTGGAGTTGGAGGCGGACCGGCAAATTTCAAGTGCCGGAAAACGATGAACACGAATGTAATCGATTTTCGCATCCATCGCCAGAAACCGGGCCGTTTGGTCCGGAACTTGCAGCGCGCTCAACTCTTTTCCCCGCTCCGCACGAACGGATTCTTGCTTGAACGCAGTTCAATACGCAATGGAGTCCCGATCAGTGAAAAAGTTTCACGAAAGTGTTTCTCCAGATAGCGGCGGTAATTGTCGTCGATGGCTTCCAGCGCATTGCCATGGATGACCACAATTGGCGGATTCTGCCCCCCCTGGTGCGCATAGCGCAGCTTTGGCCGGATCGACCCTTTGCGGCGCGGTTGCTGCCGTTCGACGGCTACCTCGAGGGCGCGCGTCAGGCGCGGCGTGGACAGCTTTGCAGTCGCGGCCGCGTATGCCGCGTCCACCGACCTCATCAGGGGCGCGATGCCACTGCCCTTCAGGGCGGAGATGAAGTGAAACTTGGCGAAAAACAGAAAACTCAACTTGCGCTCGATGTCCATCTTGATGGCATCACGCCGTTCGGCATCCAGTCCGTCCCATTTATTCACCCCGACCACCAGAGCGCGGCCGGACTCCAGCACGAAGCCTGCAATATGGGCGTCTTGTTCGGAGATGTCCTGGCTCGCATCCAGCAGAAGGACCACGACATTGGCTTCCGAGATCGACTGCAGGGTCTTGACGACAGAAAACTTTTCGACCGCCTGGAAGACCTTGCCGCGCCTGCGAATGCCCGCCGTGTCGATCAGAGTGTAGTGCTTCCCGTCACGCTCGAACGGAATTTCGATCGAGTCGCGCGTGGTGCCGGGCATGTCGAACGCGATCACGCGCTCCTCGCCCAGCAGGGTGTTGATCAGCGTCGACTTGCCTACATTCGGCCGCCCTACAATCGCAATGCGAACGCCCTTGTCCTGTCCGTCCGCCTCGACTTCGACCGGGGCAGCAGCAGTTGCGGCGTCAAGAGCCTCGTTGACCAGATCGGTCACGCCGTCGCCGTGCGCAGCGGAAATGACGTAAGGATCACCCAGGCCGAGCTCGTAGAAATCGGCAGTCACCGATGTATACCGCATGCCTTCGGCCTTGTTGACGACCAGCATGACATGCCGATTCGACTTGCGCAGAAAATCGGTGATGGTCTTGTCGTGCGGAGTCATCCCCTGGCGGCCATCGACGATGAACAAGACGACGTCGGCCTCGGCCACGGCCTGCTTGGTCTGCTTGGCCATCTCCGCCATGATCCCTTCCTTTGCCACCGGCTCGAAACCACCTGTATCGATGACAAGAAATGGGCGTTCGCCGACCCGCCCCTCGCCATAGTGGCGGTCTCGGGTCAGGCCGGGGAGGTCGGCCACGAGCGCATCACGCGACCGGGTCAGCCGGTTGAACAACGTGGATTTGCCGACGTTCGGGCGTCCGACAAGTGCAATTACCGGCTTCATGAGTTCCTTATTCAGTAACCAGTGCGACCACGCTACCGCCCTGTGTCTGGAACACGGCCATGCGGTCGGCAACCGGCATCGCAGCCTTGACGGGGCTGCCATCGGTTTCGACGCGCGCAAGCGGCGCGCCGTCCTCTGGGGAGAGGAAATGGACATACCCTTGGAAATCGCCGACCGCCACCGCCCCGTTCAGAGGGGCAGGCGTGGAAAGCCTGCGATTGGCCAGGCTGTTGTTGCGCCAGACGCTGGATCCGGTGTCGCGAGCGAACGCGTGGACGGCGCTGTTGCGGTCGATCGCATAGACGAGACGCGCATCTACGCCAACCCCAACCTCGCTTGCCATTTCACGCGCCCAGCGAGCCAGGCCTCGAGCCAGATCAATGCAGGCAATACGACCCTGATAAGCCACGGCGCAAACATCGCTCCCGGCAATGACTGGCGCCCCCGACAGGTCCGCAATGCGTTCAAGTTCGGTGGTTCCGCGCGGCTCGCCAATGGCGACTTCCCAACGCGGACCGCCGTTATTGAGGGCCAGGGCGGACAGTCGCCCGCCGGGCAAAGCGACGATTGCAGTCTGGTCGACGATCTCGATGCCCGGCGCGCTGCGCAAGGTCAAGGGTGGCGCCGTGCGCTGTGCGATCCAGCGCTGCTCGCCGGTCTCGGCATCGTAGGCCGCGATGCGGTTGTCCACGCTACGCACAACAACCACTCCCTGCCCGACCGCTGGCGCAGACAGCACCTCGCTTGGCGCCTGCGTGCTCCAGCGCTTTTTCCCGTTGAGGTCAAAGGCCAGAACCTGCCCCTTATCGCCCACCACTGCAACGGTGCCGGCATCGGCACCGACGCCCGCAGTCAAGGGCACCCCGGTGTCAATGCGCCAGAGCACACGACCGCTGGCGGCATCAATCCGCGCGAGGGCGCCATCGGCCGCGGCCACCAGAAGACTGTCACCAACCGGCGCAGGCGTGAAGCTGTAACGCCCCGCACTGCCGATATTCACGCGCCATGCGGTACGCACCGGCAGCGTAGCCTGAATCGCCTGCAGCTCGGCAGGCGGGTTGCGCGGCGCCTTCTTGGCGGCGAACGGGTTCAGTGAAGAACAGCCCGTCAGCAGAACAAGCATGCCGACGCAGGTCAGCTTTACGGCATTACCCATGGATTCCCCTTTTTTCCTGTTTTTCTTGTCAGGCCGCGGATTTTTCTGCGCCGCCTCCAATGGCCTCCAGCTTCAGGCGGATCAATGCCCGCCCCGGATTCGACGGGCCGATGCCCTCCAGCGCCGTCTCGTAGGCCTTGCGTGCATCCTCGATGCGCTCCTGCGCGACCAGGATGTCGCCACGCCGGTCGGCCACCAGTCCCGCGAACTCGTCCGGAACCTTCGCATCCAGCACCTTCAGCGCCTGGTCGTAGGCCTTTTCATCCAGCAAAACGCCGGCCAGGCGCAGACGCGCAAGTGCCTTTGCTTCGTCATCTCCGTTTTCGATCACCCACTGCAGGCGATTTCTGGCGACATCCATGTCCTTGGCCTCGAATGCGCTCTGAGCAGCCAGCAGCGCGGCCATCGGCGCATAGGCGGTTCCGTTGAAGCGTTCAAGCAGGTCGGTCGCTACGCGCTGCACACGCGCCGGGTCTCCGCTGCCACGCGCTTTCTGCAACTCGGCGTACAACTGCGCGGCCTGAGTGGCCTGGTTACGCTGGTAATACTGCCAGCCGCTCCAGGCGGCATAGCCTGCCAGCACGATGATCAGCACCCACGTCACGAGGTTGCCGTACTGCGCCCACCAGGCCTTGAGGGTGGCGAGCTGTTCCTGTTCTTCTAGATCGTATGCCATGGTGTCTTGCCGTCAATGATGGTGATGGGGTTGTCCGCAATCGCAATTTTCGTCGTGATCGTGGTCGTGAGCGCCGCTGATCTGGCCAACCAGATAATCGATGAGGCCTTCAAACGGCACGGCGGTCTGACTGCCTTCGTGCAGGTCCTTGACCGCAGCTTCGCCGCGCGCCAGTTCGTCCTCGCCGAGGATGACCGCATAGCTCGCTCCGCTGGCATCGGCGCGTTTCATTTGCGACTTGAAGCTGGAACCGGCTCCGGCCGCCGCACAATGCAGAATCACGTCGAGTCCGGCGTCACGCAAGCGTTCGGCGACGACGAAAGCTTGCAATTGCGCGGTCTCGCCCTGATGCACGACGTAGACGTCGCATTGATTTGGCGTGAACTGCTCGCCGGATGCCTTCATCAACTCCAGCAGGCGTTCGACTCCCATTGCAAAGCCCGCTGCCGGCGTCGGCTTGCCGCCGCACATTTCGATCAGCGGATCGTAACGACCGCCGCCGCAAACCGTACCCTGCGCCCCCAGTTGATCGGTCACCCACTCGAACACGGTGCGGTTGTAATAGTCCATGCCGCGTACCAGGCGCGGGTTGATCGTGAAGGGCACGGCATAGTGGCGCAGGATCTTCTGCACGCCCTCGAAGTGGGCCAGCGACTCCTCGCCGAGGTAATCGAGCAGCTTGGGGGCCTTGTTCACCATGTCCTGCATCGCCGGGTTCTTGGTATCAAGGATACGCAGCGGATTGCTGTGCAGGCGGCGCCGTGCATCTTCGTCCAGCAGGTCAGCATGCTTCTCGAAGTAGGCGATCAGATCGGCACGGTGACGATTCCGCTCTGCGGCATCGCCGATTGAGTTCAGCTCAAGACGGATGCCGGTCAAACCGAGGTCATCCCACAGGCGTTGACACAGCAGGATCAGTTCGGCATCCACATCCGGGCCGGAGAAACCGAGCGCCTCGGCGCCGACCTGGTGGAACTGGCGGTAACGCCCGCGCTGTGGCCGTTCGTGACGGAACATCGGACCTGCGTACCACAGGCGCTTCGGGCCATCGTAGGTCAGATTGTGTTCGATCGCGGCGCGCACCACGCCTGCCGTATTTTCCGGACGCAGGGTCAGGTTGTCGCCGTTCATGGTGTCGACGAAGGAGTACATTTCCTTTTCGACGATGTCCGTTACCTCGCCCAGGCCGCGCGCGAACAGCGCAGTCGGCTCGACGATGGGCGTGCGGATCTGCTGATAGCCGTAGCTCTTCAGCACCGATTGCACGGTGTTCTCGAACAGCTCCCACAGCGGCGCATCGGCCGGCAGGATGTCGTTCATACCCTTGACGCCGGAAATTTTTCCCGTCTTCCTGTTCTCTGACATGCTCGATAAGGCGGCTCAGGCCGCCTGTTTTCCATAACGCGTTTTCACGTAGTCCAGCACAATGGCCTGGAACTCTTCGGCGATGCGCTCGCCGCGCAGCGTGACTGTCTTTTCGCCATCGACGAACACCGGGGCAGCCGGCGATTCACCGGTGCCGGGCAGGCTGATGCCGATGTTGGCATGCTTCGACTCGCCCGGTCCGTTGACGATGCAGCCCATGACGGCCACGGTCATTTCCTCGACACCCGGATATTCCTTCTTCCATACCGGCATCTGCTCGCGCAGATAGGTCTGGATGCGGTCGGCCAGGTGCTGGAACACGGTCGAGGTAGTGCGGCCGCAGCCCGGACAGGCGATGACCATCGGGGTGAACTTGCGCAAACCCATGGTCTGCAGGATTTCCTGCGCCACCACGACCTCCTTCGTGCGATCGCCGCCCGGCTCGGGCGTGAGTGAAATCCGGATCGTGTCACCCAAGCCTTCCTGCAGCAACACGGACAAGGCGGCCGTGGAAGCGACGATGCCCTTGCTGCCCATGCCGGCCTCGGTCAGCCCGAGGTGCAGCGCGTAGTCGCAGCGGCGCGCCAGCTCGCGGTAAACCGCGATCAGATCCTGCACGGCGGACACCTTGCAGGACAGAACGATCTTGTTGCCGTCGAGGCCGAGCTCTTCGGCGCGCTGCGCATTCTCGATGGCTGAGGTGATCAGAGCCTCGTACATCACTGCCTGCGCGCTCCACGGTTCGGCACGGCGGGCGTTCTCGTCCATGATGCGCGCCAGCAGCGACTGATCGAGACTGCCCCAATTGACACCGATGCGCACCGGTTTGTCGTAGCGGCAAGCGACTTCGATCATCTGCGCGAACTGCGTGTCGCGCTTGGCACCCTGCCCCACATTGCCGGGATTGATGCGGTATTTCGAGAGCGCCTGGGCGCACTCGGGATAGTCCTGCAACAGCTTGTGACCGTTGTAATGAAAGTCACCGATCAGCGGCACGTCCACACCCATGCGATCCAGTTGTTCGCGGATCGGCGCCACCGCAGAAGCCGCTTCGGGTGTATTGACCGTAATGCGCACCAGCTCGGAACCGGCGCGCGCCAGATCCTTGACCAGGATGGCAGTGGCAATCACGTCGGCGGTGTCGGTGTTTGTCATTGACTGCACGACCACCGGGGCATTACCCCCCATCGTGAGCATGCGCTGCCCGTGCCTGATCGTCACACTGCGTGCCACACGACGCGCCTGTGGACCGGAAGGAATCGGGCTGTGGCTCATGTTCGTCCCCTTCACTTCACACGCAGGCGGGCAACATTTGAAGTCCCGATGCCCTTGAGTGCCAGCGGTTTGCCGCGCAAGGTCGCGTCGACGCCGCTCACATTGCCGACCACCAGTTCCACCGGCTCGCTCATCGCGATCGAAATATTTTCGCCCGGCTGCGCCAGCCGCGACACGACGGGATCCTCGCCAGCGCCGCGTCGAACTTCGATCCAGGACTCTTCGCGCATGGTCAATCTCAGGACGTCTGCACCGGCCACATGCGCACTTGCGGGCGGGGTTGCCGATTGCGGCGCAGGCACTGCGGGCGCGGGCGCTGGAGCTACCGCCGGAGTGGGCACAGGAGTCGGCACGGCCTGCTGCACTGCTGGAGCGACGGCACTGGTGGCGGGGGCATCTGCGGCAGCCGGATTCACGTCGTCTGCGGACGCAGACGACACAGCCAATTCCTCCTGTACCGCATTGGCATATTCAGCCACAGCTTCACTCGCCGCAGGTTCGCTCGCTTCAGGCGCAGGCAGCGGCTGCGGCGCAGTGCCGCCCTGGTCGCGGAACGCCCAGAAGGCAACCCCGAGCAGCACTACCAGCAGGATTCCGATCACCCATGCAGATGACAGTCCCGACTTTTCGCTCATCGATGGAATGCGCGCCTCCGAAAACGGCGCCGACAAATCATCCGTCGGTCGCAAGGTTTCTTGCCCGCGTCCCGGTTCGCCGCCCATTTGCACCAGCAAGGGCGCGGCATCAACTTTCAGGAGCTTGGCATAGGAGCGCACGAAGCCACGCGCGATCGGCATTCCGGGCAGCGCCGCATAGTCGTCCTTCTCGATTGCCACCACCTGACGTGGCGCCAGCTTCAGATAGGCCGCGACCTGTTCGATGGTCCAGCCATTGGCTTCGCGTTCGGCGGCCAGGCGGGCGCCCGGAGACACCGGCTCGGGCGCGGAAGTAGCGAGTTCTTGATTGTCACCCGGTAAGGTGTCGTTGATATGTGAGTCACTCATCGAATGTTCCCCGCTGATAAGCGGCAAATTCCGCCGAGTCCGGGTAAACGCGGCGCAACTGTGTGGCCAACCGCTCTTCTTCGATCCGGTTCTCGAGCTTGCGCTCGATACGGATCGCCAGCAGCAGCGCTTCCGGACTCACGTCCTCCGTCTTGAGCAAGCGGCTGACGTGGAAGCGGGCGCGCTCATTGTCGCCGCGCAGATGCAGCAGGCGCGCAAGGTTCAGATTGGCAGGGCCGTGGCCGGGTTCGATTTGATAGGCCAGGTTGAAGTAACGCTCCGCTGCTGCGGCGTCCTTGAGCCTCAGGCTGCAGACCCCTGCATTGCTGTAGGCCTTTGCTGGCGATCGGTAGCTCCGCTCCCTGGCTGCGTTCTCGAAATAGACGAGCGACTGTCGTTCACGCCCGGTCTGGCAAAGGAACCAGCCATAGTTGTTGTTGTAGTCGGGAGAATTCGGCGCCAGCTTCAATGCCTGCTGAAAGCTCTCTTCGGCTTGCCGGTTCTCGTCCATGTCCATCTGGATCAGGCCTCGCAGGCTGTAGGCATCGGCCAGGCGGGGATCAGCCTGCAGCGCACGGCGCAATTCGTCCAGGGCGGTTTGAGACTGCCCCTGCTGGTAGTAGCCTACCGCCAGCTGAAGACGAATGCGTGCGAGCCGCTCGGCATCCTCCTGCGCGGCGCGTGCAGCCGACTCGGGTGCACCAACGCCGGAACCGGTGGCACAACCGGCGACCAGACCTAGTGCGGCACTCGCCGCAAGGAGGAAAACCATGCGCACGATTCTCACCGATTCACCTCCACTATGCGTCCGAAATCGGGGCCGTATTTTTTCTGATAATCGGCCATCTTCTGCATCCGCTGCTGCACCCGGGTGCGGTCCTGCACCTCGCCTGCCAGCTGACCGCAGGCAGCGTCGATGTCGTCGCCGCGTGTCTTGCGGATCGTGGTGACGATACCGGCATCGATGAGGATCTGGCCGAAGGCCTTGATGCGCGCATTGTTTGAGCGCACCAGCCCGGATTCCGGAAACGGGTTGAACGGGATCAGATTGAACTTGCAAGGCACGTCGTGCTTGCGCACCAGTGCAATCAGTTCGCGGGCATGCGCATCGGAGTCGTTGACGCCGTCAAGCATGCAATATTCGAAAGTGATGAAGTCGCGCGGAGCGAATTCGAGATAGCGACGGCATGCCGCCATCAGGTCTGCCAGCGGATGCTTGCGGTTGAGCGGCACCAGGCCATCGCGCAGGGCATCGTTTGACGCATGGAGGGACACGGCCAGCGCGACCGGACATTCACGCGCCAGGCGGTCGATCATCGGCACCACACCAGACGTTGAAAGCGTCACGCGGCGACGCGACAGGCCGTAGGCGTTATCGTCGAGCATCAGCTTGAGCGCTGTCACGGTCGGCTCAAAATTCAGCAGCGGCTCGCCCATGCCCATCATCACGACGTTGGTGATCTGGCGCTCGCCCTTTGGACCGGGCTCGACTCCCTTGCTCTTGCGCAGGGCAAACTCTGCCATCCAAAGCTGGCCGATGATCTCCGAGACCCTGAGATTGCGCGAAAACCCTTGCTTGCCGGTCGAGCAGAAGCGGCAGTTGACCGCACAACCGGCCTGCGTCGAGATGCACAAGGTGCCGCGATTTTCCTCCGGGATGAATACGGTTTCGACCGCGTTGCCCTGTCCCACGTCAACCAGCCACTTGCGCGTGCCGTCGCTCGAAGTATGGTCGCTGATGACCGCAGGCGCGGCGATCGTCGCCCGTGTCCTGAGCTTGTCGCGCAGCGACTTGGCCAGATCGGTCATCGCATCGAAGTCCGAGGCACCGAACTGGTGGATCCAGCGCTGCAGCTGCTTCGCGCGAAACGGCTTCTCACCCAACTCGGCACAATAGGCCAGGAGCTGCGCGGGATCAAGGTCCAGCAGGTTGGTGAGAGCGTTCATTGCGGCATACGTGAGGCGGACGCCGGCTGCAAAGGCAGCCGGCAGGTGGAGCTTAGCGCGAGTAGACGTTCAGCGCCGGGAAGAAATACGCGATTTCGACTGCGGCGGTGTCGGCGCCGTCGGAACCGTGCACGGCGTTGGCATCGATCGAATCGGCGAAGTCGGCACGAATAGTGCCCTTGTCAGCCTTCTTCGGATCGGTTGCACCCATCAGCTCACGGTTCTTGGCGATGGCATTCTCGCCTTCCAGCACCTGGATCATGACCGGCCCGGAAACCATGAAGTCGACCAGATCCTTGAAGAAGGGACGCTCGCGGTGCTCGGCATAGAAACCTTCGGCTTCAGCGCGCGACAATTGGGTCATGCGGGCGGCGACAATCTTCAGGCCTGCGTTTTCGAAACGGGTGTAGATCTCTCAGATCACATTCTAATAAAAAAAATACGGCTTGATAATGGACAGGGTACGTTCGATTGCCATCTAAAAACTCCAATAAAAAGAAAGGGTTAAGTTACTGTTCGCGGAATCCAAGGAACCCGCGATTTTAACACGAAAGCCCTGCCCTCCCTTGCGACGCAGCGAGATTCCGGCGCTCACGCGCGCTCGAAAACCGCGATGGATTCAACGTGTGCCGTGTGCGGAAACATATTAACCACACCAGCCCGGCTGAGCACGTAGCCGCCCTGATGCACGAGGTAGCCGGCATCGCGCGCCAGCGTGGAGGGATTGCATGACACGTAGACAATGCGCTTCGGTCGCATTGAAGTATCGGACTGCCCCAACTCGACCAGAGCCTGGCAGACGGCAAAGGCGCCTTCGCGCGGCGGATCGATCAGAATGCGGTCGAAACGGCCGAGCGCTGCGAAGTCTGCGGCGCTTGCCTCGAACAGATTCCGACAATGGAAGGTGGTCTTGCCGTCAAGACCATTGAGCTTCGCGTTTTCGAGCGCACGTGCAGTCAACGCAGTGCTGCCCTCGATGCCCACCACTTCACGGGCGAGGGTCGCCAGCGGGAGCGTGAAATTTCCAAGACCGCAGAACAAGTCAGCCACGCGCTCGTCCGGCTGCACGTCCAGCAGGCGCAAGGCCTTCGATACCAGCACACGATTGATCTGGTGATTGACCTGGGTGAAATCGGTCGGCTTGAACGGCATCTGCACACCGTATTCGGGCAACAGATAGCGCAGCGTCACGTCCGCCGGGTAGAACGGGTACACCGTATCCGGTCCTTTGGGCTGCAGCCACCATTGGACCTTGTAACGGTCGGCAAAAGCCTTGAGCTTCTCTTCATCGCTCTCGTTCAGCGGCTCCATGTTGCGCAGCACCAAGGCGGTCACCGCATCTCCGACTGCCAGTTCAATCTGCGGCATGCGATCGAAAATTGACAATGAACCGACAAGCTCGCGCAGCGGCACGAGCATGGCGGAGACATTGGGCGGCAGGATCTGGCAGCTGGTCATGTCGGCAATGAACGAAGACTTGCGTTCGTGGAAGCCGACCAGCATGCCGCCCTTCTTGGCCACATGACGTACCGACAGGCGCGCCCGAAAACGATAACCCCATGTCGGCCCATGAACGGGCGTCAGCATCATCTGGGCCCGCACCTTGCCGAGATGCCACAGATTGTCTTCCAGCACACGCTGCTTGACCGCCACCTGCGCGCCGGGCTCAAGGTGCTGCATCGCGCAGCCGCCGCATACTCCGAAATGCACGCATTTCGGCTGCACGCGCAGGGCGGATTCGTTGTGCAGGGCCGTCACCGTGGCCGCTTCCCATTTGGGTTTGCGGCGGAACGATTGGTACTCGACACGTTCGCCGGGCAAGGCCCCCTCGACGAAGACAACCTTGCCGGCGCTGCCGTCCTCGTTCTGCAGATGGCCGACACCGCGGCCTTCCATATCGAGGGATTCGATGAGTAGTGTGTGTTGCTGCATATGTGAAAACAGGGGGCGGCAGGGCCGCACAGGGATGAAGGAAGGCGCCTCAGCAATCCGGCTGCCAGGCTGCGAGGTATTCCTTCCAGTGTTCACCGTCGAGCGCGCCCAGGGCATTGCGCACCAGAGCGATCTCTTCACGATAGGCTTCCTGGCTCATGGCGCCGCGCATCAGCAGGAAGCGGCAATAGACGAGGTAGGTATTGACCACGTCGGTTTCGCAATAATCGCGGATCTCGCTCAGTCGTCCTTCCTGGTAGAGCGCCCAGACCTGCGAGCCGTCCACGCCGAGCTTGCCAGGAAAGCCGCACAGTTTGGCGAGATCATCGAGCGGCGCATTGGCGCGACCGGTGTACAACGCCAGCAAGTCCATCAGGTCAAGGTGACGTGTGTGGTAGCGACTCAGGTAGTTGTTCCACTTGAAGTCGCGGTCTTCGTCACCCATTTCCCAGTAGCGCGACGCCGCCACGCCATTGACGAGCGCGCGATAGTGCAGCACCGGCAAATCAAAACCGCCCCCGTTCCAGGACACGAGTTGGGGCGTGTACTTGTCGATGATGCGAAAGAAGTCGCTCACCAGTTTCGGTTCGCCACAGTCGAGCGTACCCAGCGAACGCACGCGGAAACCGTCGTTGTCGCGAAAGACGCAGGAGATCGCGGCGATGCGCTGCACGTGGTGCGGCAGAAAATCGGAGCCGGTCTTCTCGCGGCGGGCGGCCATCGCGGCGGCGGCAAGCTCGGCATCCGGCAGGCTGGCCCATTCCGGATTGAGCGCACGCAATCCCGCTACGTCGGGAATCGTCTCGATGTCAAAAACCAGTACGGGGATCACAGCAGCGCGTCCTTTCCGACACCGCGCGCGGTCAATGCCCGCTTGAGCTTGACCAACGCTTCTTGCTGGATCTGGCGCACACGTTCGCGCGTGACGCTCATTTCGGCGGCAAGTTCTTCGAGCGTGGCCGGGTCGTCATTGTCCAGGCCGAAGCGACGCACGATCACCAGTCGCTGCTTGTCCGGCAATTTCTTGAGCCAGTCGCGCACCAGCACCGTCATTTCGTGATGCTCCGCCTGATGGTCCGGCCCGTCTTCGGCGTCACCAGGCAACATGTCCATCAGGCTCGCCTGCGGGTCGTTGTCCAGGGGCGCATCGAGCGAGGTTGCATGCTCCGACAAAGCGAGAATGTCCTGCACGTCCTCCACGGGGCGGTCGACAAGATGGGCAATATCCTCCGCCGTCGCCTCCTTGCCATCGTGGTGCTGGGCTTCAAGGTGATACTTGGCGCGCAGGATCTGATTGAGTTCCCGCACCATGTGCACCGGCAGACGCACTGTGCGCGCCTGGTTCATGATGGCGCGTTCGATGCTCTGGCGTATCCACCAGGTGGCGTAGGTTGAAAAGCGGAAACCGCGTTCCGGTTCGAACTTGTCGATGGCGCGCTTCAGGCCGAGGTTTCCTTCTTCGATCAGATCGAGCAGGACCACGCCGCGATTGATGTAATGCTTGGCAATCGACACGACGAGGCGCAGGTTGTGCTCGATCATCTTCTGGCGCGCTTCGAAGTTGCCCTGCTTGGCCAGTGTCGCGTAATGCACTTCCTCGGCGACAGTCAGCAGCGGGCGCGCTCCGATCTGGTTCAGGTAATGCTGGGTGGAGTCAGTTGCCAGTTCCGCAGCCAGTACTGCCTTCAGTTCATCCACCTGCGCACGCACGCGCGGCGCCGGCAGCTCTTCGGCCCCCGGCCCATCCATGCCCCGTTCGGTGCCGAGCGACAGGGCGTCCGACATGTCGTCGGATGCCTCGTCATCGTCCATCGGTTCCGGGGCTTTTCGATTCATTTATCGGATTGGAAGAAACTTCGAAGGATCGACCGGCTTGCCTTGATGTCGGATCTCGAAATGGAGCTTCACCACGTCGCTGTCGGAATTCCCCATCTCTGCGATCTTCTGACCTTGCGCGACGGTTTGATCTTCTTTTACGAAGATGGTTTTGTTGTGCGCATAGGCCGACAGCAGGTTGTTGGTGTGTTTGACGATAACCAGATTGCCATAGCCACGGATACCGCTGCCTGCATAGAGCACCTTGCCCGCACTGGCCGCCAAGACCGGCTGCCCCATCTGCCCGGCAATGGCGATCCCGCGACGACCATCGCCGAACGGAGAAATGATCTTGCCGTTTGCCGGCCAGATCCAGGAAATGTTGTCATCGCTGGGCAAGGGAGCGGCCGCAACCTCCGGCTGGCGCGGCGCCGGCCGGCTCGGCTCCGCAGGGGTACCGCCACCCTTGTTCAGTTCGGCGAGGGCCCCCTCGGAGTACGGACGCTTGTCGCCACGCGGTTCGGTCTTGTTCGGCACACCTGAGGCAACTGGCGCAGGTGCGTCCAGTGGCCGCACCTCGACCTCGGGAGCCGAAGCAACGCTGCTCGTCTGCGGCCCGGTTTCCGGGGGCAGCACGCGCAGAACCTGATCGACCTTGATGTCATTCGGGTTTGCAAGATTGTTCCAGGCCACCAGATCGCGGTAGCTCTGTCCGAACTCCAGCGCGATCTGGATGAGGGTATCGCCGCGCCGCACAGTGTAGTGCCCCCGCGGGTCGGCGTGACGCGGCGCCGAAGTGGCAAACGGCGTATCCGCGGAACTGCGGTCCTGCACTGGTGCCGGCACGCTCGTTGTACCGCATGCCGCAAGCAGCAAAGGCAACAAGGCAACAACCGTGAAACTGGATTTTTTCATCTTCATTCGATTTTCAGGCGCAGCGGACCGCCCGGTCCGCGCGCGCACGTACTATACGACACCCGGGCGCAAAGGGACAAAATGGCAGGACTCCAGAGTCGTTCTGGTCCACTCGCGCGGCGCAACGCGCTCGATCAGCTGCAGAACCTGTTGCCTTTCCCCGACCGGGGCGACCAGTCTGCCTCCGACGCTCATCTGTTCGAGCAAGGCTTGCGGAACGTCGAGGCCCGCCGCGGCGAGGATGATGCCATCGAACGGGGCTGCCTGAGGAAGCCCAAGCATACCATCCCCGTATTGCAGCCGAATGTTCGCAATGCGCAGCGGCCGCAGGTTGGACTTCGCCAGTTCATGCAGCGGTTTGATTCGCTCGATCGAATACACTTCGTCGGCCACCAGCGACAGCACGGCGGCCTGATAGCCGCACCCGGTGCCGATTTCGAGCACTCGCCTCAGTGCTCCGCCTTGCGTGTTGGCGCGCATGACTTCGATCATGCGGGCAACGATGTACGGCTGGGATATGGTCTGCTGATGCCCGATCGGCAAGGATGCATCGATATAGGCCTGGCTGGCCAAACCCGGCTGGATGAACATATGCCGCGGCACAGCTTCCAGTGCAGACAGAACCTTCGCATCGCGCACGCCTTGCTGCGCCACGCGCGCCACCATTGCGGCGCGGATTGCCGGCGACACCAGCGGCGCCTCGCGCACGGGAAGCCGGTCTGATGTCGCAGCCGCCCCTTGCGAGACAGCGCGGCCTGCCGAAGCATTGCGGCTTGCGGTCTGCGTCGACGCCGGCACCAGGCGTCCCGATCGCACTCCATGCGAATCGCGCTTCTTGTCTACTACGGATGACAAAGGCAAGGGAAAGCGCCGTACCTTGTCGTTCATGCCAGCCGCTCCGTCAGCACGGCCAGCTGGGCTGTGTGGGTAAGATCAACCTGCAAGGGCGTTACGGACACGTAGCCGTTCGCCGCCGCGTTGAAGTCTGTCCCCTCCCCTGCATCGCGGACTTTCCCGGACGGTCCGATCCAGAAAATCTCCCTGCCATGCGGATCCTTGCTCCGGATGACGGCTTCGGACTGATGGCGCTTTCCGAGCCGGGTCGGCTTGAGGCCGCGAATCTGTTCGTAAGGCAGGTTGGGAATGTTCACGTTCAGCAGATATGGCTTCG
>JAEZHR010000397.1 GCA_023416415.1 Pseudomonadota bacterium | reverse complement strand
GCAGGAAGGTGGTGGCAGGCGACGGGTCGGTCAAGTCGTCCGCAGGGACGTACACGGCCTGGATCGAGGTGATCGAGCCGGTCTTGGTCGACGTAATACGCTCTTGCAGCTTACCCATTTCTTCCGCCAGCGTCGGCTGGTAGCCCACTGCGGAAGGCATACGGCCCAGCAGTGCGGACACTTCGGTACCGGCCAGCGTGTAGCGGTAGATGTTATCCACGAAGAACAGCACGTCGCGGCCTTCGTCACGGAAGGATTCCGCGATGGTCAGACCGGTCAGCGCCACACGCAGACGGTTGCCCGGCGGCTCGTTCATCTGACCGTACACCATCGCAACCTTCGATTGCGTGAAGTCGTCCGGTGTCACGACCTTGGACTCGATCATTTCGTGGTAGAAGTCGTTGCCCTCACGGGTACGCTCACCAACGCCAGCGAACACGGACAGACCCGAGTGCGCCTTGGCGATGTTGTTGATCAGCTCCATCATGTTCACGGTCTTGCCCACGCCGGCGCCGCCGAACAGGCCAACCTTGCCGCCCTTGGCGAACGGACACACGAGGTCGATCACCTTGATGCCGGTTTCCAGCAGCTCCTGCGACGGCGACAGTTCGTCGTAAGCAGGTGCCTTGCGGTGGATCGAGGCGGTTTGCTCATGGCTCACCGGACCGACTTCGTCGATCGGGTTGCCCAGCACGTCCATGATGCGGCCCAGCGTTGCCTTGCCGACCGGCACCGTGATCGGAGCGCCGGTGTTCTGAATCGTCATGCCGCGACGCAGACCGTCGGAGGAGCCCAGCGCAATGGTACGGACGATGCCGTCGCCGAGCTGCTGCTGCACTTCCAGGGTCAGCTCCGAGCCTTCCATCTTCAGCGCATCGAAAATCTTGGGCATGGCATTGCGCGGGAACTCCACGTCAACCACGGCGCCGATACACTGAACGATTTTGCCTTCAGCCATTTTCGTTCCTTCAATATAAATAGATTCTTGGTTTAAACCGCAGCCGCACCGGCGACGATCTCGGACAGTTCCTTCGTAATCGCCGCCTGACGGGTCTTGTTGTAGACCAGCTTCAGCTCGGAGATCACGTTGCCGGCGTTGTCGGACGCTGCCTTCATCGCCACCATGCGCGCCGATTGTTCGGACGCCATGTTTTCGGCCACTGCCTGATAGATCAACGCTTCGACGTAGCGCATCAGCAGTTCGTCGATCACGCTCTGTGCATCAGGCTCGTAGATGTAGTCCCAGGCGATCGATCCCTTGTCGGCTTCCATACGGTCCGACGAGAGCGGCAACAGCTGGTCCAGCATCGGCTCCTGCTTCATCGTGTTGATGAACTTCGTGTAGCACAGATAGACCGCGTCGAGCTTGCCTTCCTGGTAGGCGTCGAGCAGAACCTTGACGGGTCCGATCAATTTTTCCAGGTGCGGCGTATCGCCGAGCTGCGTAGCGTGCGACACCACCTTGGCGCCGATCCGGCCGAGAAAGCCCAGACCCTTGTTGCCGATGGCGACGGTTTCAACCTTCTTGCCTTCACCTTCGAGCTCGCGCACCTTGTTGGTTACAAGACGCAGCACGTTGGTGTTCATGCCGCCGCACAGACCCTTGTCGGTCGTGACGACGATGATGCCCACCGTCTTGCTGCCATCCTGTTTGACCAGATACGGATGCGAGTACTCGGGGTTGGCCTGCGACAGGTGAGCGGCGATATTCCGAATCTTGTCACTATAGGGACGGGCCGACCGCATCCGATCCTGCGCCTTGCGCATCTTGGATGCGGCGACCATTTCCATCGCCTTGGTGATCTTCTTCGTATTTTCTACGCTCTTGATCTTGCCGCGTATCTCTTTTCCTGCAGCCATGAGAACTTTCTCCTCAGCTGATCAGAAGGTTTTCTTGAAGTCTGCAATCGCGGCGGCCAGTGCTGCCTCACCGTCTTTGTCGAGTTGCTTGGGTTCTTCAATCTTCTGCAGCAGTGCCGCGTGGGACGTCTTCATGAAGTTGTGCAGGCCAGCTTCGAAGGCCAGCACTTGCTTCACCTCGACGTCGTCGAAATAACCCTTGTTCACTGCGAACAGCGAGACGGCCATCAGCGAGATCGGCAGCGGCGAATACTGCGGCTGCTTCAGCAGTTCGGTCACGCGTGCGCCGCGGTCGAGCTGCTTGCGGGTGGCTTCGTCCAGGTCGGAAGCGAACTGCGCGAACGCAGCCAGTTCACGGTACTGCGCCAGGTCGGTACGGATACCGCCGGACAGACTCTTGATGACCTTGGTCTGGGCTGCACCACCGACGCGCGACACCGAAATACCGGCGTTGATCGCGGGACGAATACCGGAGTTGAACAGCGAGGTTTCCAGGAAGATCTGACCGTCGGTAATCGAAATCACGTTGGTCGGAACGAAGGCGGACACGTCGCCTGCTTGCGTTTCGATGATCGGCAACGCGGTCAGCGAACCGGTCTTGCCCTTGACTTCACCGTTGGTGAACTTCTCGACGTAGTCGGCGTTCACGCGTGCGGCGCGCTCGAGCAGACGGGAATGCAGATAGAACACGTCGCCCGGGAAGGCTTCGCGGCCCGGCGGACGGCGCAGCAGCAGCGAAACCTGACGGTAGGCAACTGCCTGCTTGGACAGGTCATCGTAGACGATCAGCGCATCTTCGCCACGGTCACGGAAGTATTCACCCATTGCGCAGCCGGAGTAGGCCGACACGTACTGCATCGCGGCGGACTCGGAAGCGGTGGCGGCGACCACGATCGTGTATTCCATCGCGCCGTGCTGTTCCAGCGCGCGCACGATGTTCTTGATGGTCGATGCCTTCTGGCCGATCGCGACGTAGATACACGTCATGTTCTGGCCCTTCTGGTTGATGATGGTATCAACCGCGATGGCCGACTTGCCGGTCTGACGGTCACCGATGATCAGCTCGCGCTGGCCACGGCCGACGGGCACCATCGAGTCGATGGCCTTCAGGCCGGTTTGCATCGGCTGCGACACGGACTGACGGGCGATGACGCCAGGGGCGATCTTTTCGATCGGGGAAGTCAGCTTGGCGTTGATCGGGCCTTTGCCGTCGATCGGTTGGCCCAAGGCGTTGACCACGCGGCCGCGCAGTTCCGGACCGACCGGCACTTCCAGAATACGACCCGTGCACTTGACGGTATCGCCTTCGGAAATGTGCTCGTAGTCACCCAGAATAACGGCACCGACGGAGTCGCGCTCGAGGTTCAGCGCCAGGCCGAACGTATTGCCCGGGAATTCCAGCATTTCGCCTTGCATCGCACCGGACAGACCGTGGATGCGGGCGATGCCATCGGTCAGCGAAATGACCGTGCCTTCGTTTTGAATCTCAGCGGTTTCGCCAAGGCCTTGAATCCGGCTCTTGATCAGTTCGCTGATTTCAGAGGGGTTGAGTTGCATGATAACTCCTAAATTTTTTCACTCTGCTTGACGCTGCGCGGAACGCACTGCGGATCAAGAGGCCAGCGCGGTGTACATTTTCTGCAGCTTGGCGCGCACCGAGGTGTCGAGCACCTGGTCGCCGACGGCAACACGTACGCCGCCGATCAGGCTGCCGTCGACTTTCACCGTCGGCTTGAGCTTGCGTCCGAACTTCTTTTCCAGCGTCGCCACCAGCTCTTTCACTTGAGCATCGGACATCTCGAACGCGCTCGTGATCTCTGCGTCAGCCGCACCTTCCTCGGCGTTCTTCAGCACCATGAACTGCGCGCCGATTTCGGGCAGCAGCGCAAGGCGGCCATTTTCGACCAGCATCTCCACGAAGTTTTTCGCTTCGGGGGTGACATTGGACTTCAACAGCGACAGGAAAGTGTCGACCACCTGCTGATCCGAGTGTTTCGGATTGCTGGCGAAGGACTTTACGTCGGGATTCGCAGCCACGGCCGCCATTTCCGACACGAGGTCGGTCCAGGCGGCGAGATTGCCGGACTTGGCCACACGGAACAGCGCCTCTGCGTAGGGACGAGCGATCGTTGCGAGTTCGGCCATGATTACAGCTCGGTCTTCAGTTGGTTCAACAGGTCGGCGTGAGCCGCTGCGTTCACCTCACGCTTGAGGATCTGTTCAGCGCCAGATACGGCCAGAGCCGCGACCTGATCGCGCAGTTCCTCGCGTGCACGAGTGACTTGCTGTTCTGCGTCCGCCTTGGCCTGTGCGACGATGCGCGCAGCTTCTTCGGATGCAGTCTTCTTGGCTTCTTCGATGATCGCTGCGGCACGCTTTTCAGCGTCGGCCACGCGCTTCTGGCCTTCGTCGCGGGCGGAAGCCAGCTCGGCCTGAACACGCTTCTCGGCTGCAGCCATCTCGGCCTTGCCGCGCTCAGCGGCGGCCAGACCGTTCGCGATCCTCTCGGCGCGCTCGTCGAGCGCTTTCATCAGCGGCGGCCACACGAACTTCATCGTGAACCACGCGAGGATGAAGAAGACCACGAACTGTGCAAACAGGGTTGCGTTTAAGTTCACGGTATTTTCCTTCTCAGAGTAACGAATGCCGAACGTTTTACGGTTCGGCCGTGCGGATCAGCTTGTTTCGCTGAATTACCCTGCAAACGGATTTGCGAAAGCGAACAGCATGGCGATACCGACGCCGATCAGGAATGCCGCATCGATCAGACCAGCCAGAACGAACATGCGGGTCTGCAGGGCGTTCATCAGTTCCGGCTGACGAGCAGCTGCTTCCAGGAACTTGCCGCCCATCAGAGCGATACCGATGGATGCGCCGATGGCACCGAGGCCGATGATCAAACCGCAAGCCAGAGCAACAAAAGAAACGTCAGTCATGATTCCCTCAAAAGGTTAGGTTGAAACAAAAAATGAAAAACCAAAAAACGAAACTGCCCTACTTCTATCTTTCGATATCTTTACTTCTGCGCGATCAGTGACCTTCGTGGGCCTGACCCATGTACACCAGGGTCAGCATCATGAAGATGAATGCCTGCAGCACAACGATCAGGATGTGGAAGATCGCCCAGATCGAACCCGCGATGACGTGTCCGAGGAACAGGAACGAGCCGCCGAGCGACATGGCCGCGGAAGCGCCCAGCAGTGCGATCAACAGGAACACCAGTTCGCCGGCATACATGTTGCCGAACAGTCGCATACCCAGCGAGATGGTCTTGGCGGCGTATTCGATGATGTTCAGCAGCAGATTGAACGGTGCCATCCATGGGCCGAAGGGCGCGGAGAAGAGTTCGTGAATCCAGCCGCCCAGACCCTTGATCTTGATGCTGTAGTAGATCATCAGCGCCAGCACGCCGAGGGCAATACCCAAGGTGCCGTTGAGATCGGCGGTCGGAACAACGCGGTGATAGCTGATGATGTGGTCGACGCCGAGCAGGGAGAACAGTGCGGCGAACAGATCGACCGGCAGGAAATCCAGCGCGTTCATCAGCAGAATCCAGACGAAGACCGTCAGGGCCAGCGGAGCGATGAAGCGGCGATCGCCATGCACGATCGACTTGGACTGGTCTTCGACCATCTCGACGATCATCTCGACGAAAGCCTGGAAGCGGCCCGGCACCCCCGAAGTTGCATGCCTGGCCGCACGTATCATGAAGAACAAGGCGACGACGCCCATCGCGACGGACCAGAAGATCGTGTCGAGATTGAAGACCGAGAAATCGACGACGGCGTCTTGGTGTGCGGTGGCGAAATGCCCCAGGTGATGGACGATGTACTCCGAAGGAGTCTGATTCGCTGATGCCATGTCAGTGCCTAATCAATATGATGATGTAACTTTTCAGCGCGACGATGAAAGCGGCGATCAGCGCCAGCCAATTCACGTCACGGTACAGCAGTGCCACCGCCGCAAGCAGCGCGATGGTCATCGCAATCTTCACAAATTCGCCGATGAAAAATGTCATCGGCCCAGCACCCCCCGGCTTTTGCGCGTTCACGAACAGACGCAAAGCGAACAAGGCGTTGGGCACCACACAGCACAGGCCGCCGA
>JAEZHR010000391.1 GCA_023416415.1 Pseudomonadota bacterium | reverse complement strand
GGACTGGAGAACGCGCCCGAGGCCTTCATCGGTCTGCTCAAGGGGCGCAATTTCGGCAAGCAGCTGGTCAAACTCATCTAAGAAAATCATAGGAGGAGACATGAAGCGCTTTGAAGACAGGGTGGCGGTGATCACCGGAGGCGCCAGCGGATTCGGGCGCGAGTTCGCACGCATCGGCGCGCGCCTGAAGATGAAACTGGTGCTGGCGGATGTCCAGCAGGACGCACTCGACGCGACGCGCGCCGAACTGGAGGCCCAGGGCGCGCAGGTGCTGGCCATGCGTTGCGACGTGCGCAAGGCCGAGCAGGTGCAGGCGCTCGCGGACGCGGCGATGCAACGCTTCGGCGCCGTTCACCTCGTCTTCAACAACGCCGGCGTCGGTTCCGGCGGCCTGATCTGGGAAAGCTCACTCGCCGACTGGGAGTGGGTGCTGGGCGTGAACATGTGGGGCGTGATCCATGGCGTGCGCACCTTCACGCCGCTGATGCTGGAATGCGCGAAGAAGGAAGCGGACTACGAGGGCCACATCGTCAACACGGCGTCGATGGCGGGCCTGCTGAATGCACCCAACATGGGCGTCTACAACGTCTCCAAGCATGCCGTGGTGGCACTCTCGGAAACGCTCTACCACGATCTGCAACTGGTCGATGCCCCGATCGGTGCATCCGTGCTGTGTCCGTACTTCGTGCCGACCGGCATCCATCAGTCGGAGCGCAACCGGCCCGACGACGTGAAACCGGATGCCGCTCCGACCGCCAGTCAGCGCGCCTCGCGCAAGGTGTCGGAGAAAGCCGTCACCTCCGGCAAGGTCAGCGCAGCGCAGGTCGCAGAAGCGACCTTCGAAGCGATCCGTTCCGGCAGCTTCTACGTCTATTCGCATCCGAAGGCATTGGGCAATGTGCAGACGCGCATGGAAGACATCGTCGCCCAGCGCAATCCCACCGATCCCTTTGCGGCAGCACCGCAGGTCCGCGACATGCTGCGCGCGCAATTGAAGCAGGAGGCCTGACATGAGCGCCGGCATCAGCGAGGGGCAGTATGCTTCATTGTCGAATGGCACGCGGCTGCACTACGCCAGCGCGGGTGAGAAGGGCAAGCCGCTGATCCTGTTCGTGCACGGTTTTCCCGAGTTCTGGTACGCGTGGGAAGCGCAGCTGGCCGAGTTCGGGCAGGACTGGTACGCCGTCGCGCCGGATCTGCGCGGCTTCAACCTGTCCGACATGCCGAACGATGTGGACGCCTACAAGCCGAAACACATCGTCGACGACCTGCGCCTGCTGATCTGGTATCTCGGCTACGAGCGGTGCGTCGTCGTCGCGCACGACTGGGGCGGCGCGATCGCCTGGAATCTGGCGCTCGCCTGCCCGCAACTGCTGGACGGGCTCGTCATCGTCAATGCGCCGCATCCCTGGATTTTCGCGCGCGCGCTTGCAAACGACGCGCAGCAGCAGCAGGCCAGCCAGTACATGAACTGGATGCGTGCCGAAGGGTCGGAAGACGCGCTGGCGAAGGACGATTTTGCAAAGCTGGAGGCACTCCTCAGCGGCATGGGCGCATCACCGGCACCGTGGTTCACCCCCGAGGTGCGGGCCAGGTACCACGGCTGCTGGCAGCGTGGTCTGCGCGGCGGCGTCAACTACTACCGCGCATCGCCGCTGCATCCGCCCACGGACCAGAGTGCCGGCGCAGCGAAGCTGCAGCTGGATCCGGCAGCCTTCACGGTGCGCGTTCCGACGCTTGTGATCTGGGGCGAGCGCGACATCGCGCTGCGCGCCTCGCTGCTGGATGGACTGGATCAGGTGGTCGAACAGCTGACGCTGGAACGCATTCCGGACGGGACGCACTGGGTCGTCCATGAACAGCCGCAACGGATCAACGGCTTGCTGCACGACTTCCTGAACCGCAAGCCCAACTAGACTGTCGCCTGTCGTTCCCGCAATGGCGAAAACCGGCAAGTGCCCCAATCCGCTGCGGGAGGAGTTGCGATCCGCGCAGTGCGCCCTGACGCGCGGGATGACAGGCGAAAGACGTTTGACATTTCAATCTCTTCTTTTCAAACCGTCGTTTTTTCAATGGCTCGTCAAGATTTTTCCTTCTTTCATACCCTGCGCGTGCGCTGGGCCGAGGTCGACATGCAGGCAATCGTTTTCAACGGTCATTACCTGACCTATTTCGATGTCGCCTTCACCGAATACTGGCGCGAAGCCGGCCTGCCCGGCGCGCTCTTGCAGGCTGAAGGAGGTTGCGAGATGTTTGCACGCAAGGCGACCATCGAATACCTTGCGCCCGCGCGTTTCGATGATGTACTCGACATCGGCGTGCGCTGTGCCGCATTCGGTCGCAGCTCGGTACGCTTCGTGATTGAGATTTTCCGCGGCGACGCGCACCTGATTTCGGGTGAACTGACCTACGTCTACGCGGACACCTCGATCCGCAAGGGCGTGCCCTTGCCCCAGGAATGGCGCGAGCGACTCGCGCGTATCGAGAAGATCGCACCCGGGGCGACATGAAGACGCGCCTGACTCTGGGCTGCTGGGATACCCAGCGCGAGCATGCCCGCGCGGTGCGCCACGAAGTTTTCGTCATCGAGCAGAAGGTGCCGGTCGAACTCGAATGGGACGAAATGGATGCGCAGAGCGTGCATGCGCTCGTGTTCGACGAAGAGGGCCAGGCGATCGCCACCGGCCGCTTGCTTCCCGACGGTCATATCGGACGCATGGCTGTGCGCAGGAATGTACGCGGGCAGGGCATCGGCGGGATGGTGCTCGAAGCCCTGATCGAAACAGCGCGCTCACGCGGCGATCCGGGCGTGATGCTCAATGCGCAGACCCAGGCCGAAGCCTTTTACCAACGCTACGGTTTCGAGCGTGAAGGGGAGGAGTTCATCGAGGCCGACATTCCGCACATCGCGATGCGGAAAACGCTCTGAATCAGGCGCTCGCCTGCTCCTCAATCAATTCGACGACACGTTCACAGATTCTGTTGCTGTCGAAATTCTGATGGCTTGCGGCGAGGACTCGGGCGCGTTCGGCAAAGCGTGGCGCGGCGAGCATGTCAGTGAGGGCTGCACTGAACTGGTTCGGCACCTGAGCGGGCAACAGCGCCAGTCCGGTGCCGTTGCGTCCGAGACACTTGGCCAGCAGCAGCTGTTCGATGTGCGCGGGAAGTACCAGCATGGGGATGCCGGAAAGCAGGCAATCGGCCATCAAGCCGTGTCCGCCATGCGCGACCGCGAGATCACAGGTATCAAGCAGCGGCTTCAATCGGACCGCACGGTCGAGAATCAGGAAATGGGCGGCTGCATGGCGCTGGATGACTGCTGGCGGCAATCCCGGCACCACGCACACCACGTTCGCCTCACTGCGTCCGAGGGCTGCCAGCAAGGTCTCGATGTCATCGCGTTGCTGCAGGTAGACGAAGACGTTCTTCTCGTACCGCTTTGGCCATTCTGCGGGCTGGCCAAGTTCGCCGCTGGTCAGGGGGCCAAGGCAAACATCCTGCGTCGGGTACTGTGCGCGCTCGTCGCCGTAGTGATCGATCTCGGGGAACGTGATGAGCAGGCGCGTGGCACAGGCAAGTCCTTGCAGCGCATCGAGCGGCGCACGGCCATGCTGGCGAAGTAGACGGTTGATCTGTTCGACCACGCGTGCTTCGCTCTCCTCGAGAATTGCCGGCGGCAGCTTGAGCCACGGCCGGAAGCACGGATATGGCGAGGTCAGTGGCGGCAGTTCGAAGCCGTCACCAAGCTCCACGGCAGGCAAGCCGGAAAGCCGTGCGGCAAGCTGCGCGGCGGGCGCGTGGTTCAACACCACCATGTCGGGACGATACAGCTGCATCAGCCGTTGCCATGCATGCGCCAGGGGCGCAAGCGCCTCATGGTCGGCAAAACCATGGGTTGCCAGGATGTCTGCATGGCTGGCAATCTCGCGCCCGATATCCAGCTTGCGCGCCGGGAGCGGCGCCTGCACGAAGGGAATGGAGAACGGTTCCAGCACTTGTGCAGCGATGAAGATGTTTTTCGTCGCTACCAGCACGTCGTGCCCGCGCGCGCGCAG
>JAEZHR010000356.1 GCA_023416415.1 Pseudomonadota bacterium | reverse complement strand
ACGAAATCCTCGCCGCCGATGCGCTGCCGCTGAAGCTGACCGCGCACACGCCGTGCTTCCGATCCGAAGCCGGCAGCTACGGGCGCGACACGCGCGGCATGATCCGCCAGCACCAGTTCGACAAGGTCGAGATGGTGCAGATCGTCCATCCGGAGAAGTCCTACGAGGCGCTGGACGAAATGGTCGGCCATGCCGAGGCCATCCTGAAGAAGCTCGGCCTGCCGTACCGCGTGATGGCGCTGTGTACCGGCGACATGGGCTTTGGCGCAGCCAAGACCTATGATCTGGAAGTATGGCTGCCGGCGCAGAACACCTACCGCGAAATCTCATCGGTGTCGAACTGCGAAGCCTTCCAGGCGCGCCGCATGCAGGCGCGCTTCCGCAACGCGCAGGGCAAGCCGGAACTGGTGCACACGCTGAACGGTTCGGGGCTGGCGGTTGGACGCACGCTGGTGGCGGTGCTGGAGAATTACCAGCAGGCCGACGGCAGCGTGGAAGTGCCGGAAGTGCTGCGTGCGTACATGGGCGGCGTTGCGCGCCTGTCGACGTGAAAGAATCCTCTTCCCCGGACGAGGACATCTGTTATAATTTCGAGCTTTGCGGCGCCCTCCGCCGCAAATCGACCGAATACCGGAAAGGTGGCAGAGTGGTCGAATGCGCTGGACTCGAAATCCAGTATACGTGCAAGCGTATCGAGGGTTCGAATCCCTCCCTTTCCGCCAGAATGGCGTGACAGGCCCGTAAGGTCTGTCAGAAAAAGACCCGCGACAGACCACGTCGCGGGTTTTTTTTCGGGCATTCGCTTCCTGCGTCTGGGGGCGGCGGGCGGCTGGCCTGCTGCGTCCGTTCGTTGCGCCGGCCAGGCCGATTTTTCGCTTGTCAGTTTCTCATTGCCTCGGCTGGCCGTATCATGCAGCCCATGGGTACGCTGCTTGCCATCGACGGCCTTCACATCCTGCGCCGTGTCTACGAAGCCAGTCCTGAGGCGGATACGCCGGAGAAGGCGGAAATCGCCGTCCGTAATGCCGCGGCTTCGTTCCGGCGCCTGCTGGAGACGCAGACGCCGACCCATGTCCTGCCTGCCTTCGACGCTGGCGGTCTCAATTGGCGCCACGCCATCCATCCGGCCTATCGTCAGCAGCACAAGCCATTGCCGCATGTGCTGGCCGAACGCCTGCCCGACTTGCATCACGCGCTTGAGCGGCTGGGCTTGCATCCGGTCGCGGTGCAAGGCGTTGAAACCGATGATGTGATTGCCACAGCCGTGCTGCGCTGGATGCAGGAGCAACGCGGGGAGGCGGTCGTGGCGGGCGCGGACAGGAAGCTGCATTTCCTGATTGCCCGGGGGGCGCGCATCTGGGATCACTTCAAGGGTGAGTGGCACGACCGAGAGTGGGTGGAGCAGCGTTTCGGCGTCCCGCCTGAAAAGCTTGCAGATCTGCTGGCCTTGGTCGGCAATCCGGCCGACGGCGTGCCCGGCATTCCGAAGATCGGGCAGAAGACGGCGGCGCGCCTGCTTGCTGCCTGCGACGACCTGGAGGGCGTGATGGCCGGCCCCGGTGTGCTGCTCGATCCCCTAGGGCAGCGCCTGCGGGCCGGGCGTGAGGCCGCCTTTCTCTCGCGTTCGCTGCTGGAACTGAAAACCGATGTGCGCCTGGGCGTCAGCTGGAACATGCTGCGTCGTCATTGAGGCAGGCCAATTTCTGCGGTCGCTGGGGCAGAGCGGTGTTGTCAGGTGTGAACCGACGGCGCGATGGCCGGCTCGAAACAACTCAGAGTCCAAGCGCACAGCATGCATGTCCGAGCAGGCAACGGCCCGAAATCTCGAAAGAACGCGCAGGCTGGCCACCGGCCTGCTGGTCGCGATGGCGCTCCTGTTCGTCGCTTCACGTTCCATGGAAGCGACCTGGCCGGCACTGTCGTTCGTGACGGCATTCGCGGAGGCTGCCATGGTTGGCGCGCTGGCCGACTGGTTTGCCGTGACGGCACTTTTTCGTTCTCCCTTCGGGCTGCCGATTCCGCATACCGCCATCATTCCTCGCAACAAGGACCGCATCGGCGAGGGGCTTTCCGATTTTCTGGAGCACAACTTCATGACCCAGGAAATCATCCGCGAGGAACTGCGTCATTTCGATTTCGCCGGGGCGGCGGCCGGCTGGCTGGCCGAACCGGGCAACAGCCGTACCGTTTCGCGCCAGATTCTGGGAGCGCTGCCTGCCCTGACGCAAGTGATCGAGGATGAGGATGTGCGCATGTTCATCCAGAACCGGCTGGCCGACATCGGGAAGAACGTGCAACTGGCGCCGCTGGCGGCCGAGTTGCTGACCCTGCTGGTCAGCAATCGCCATCATCAGGCCCTGTTCGATCGCATGATCGAAATGGCCGCACGCGGGCTGGAGCAGAATCGTGACTACATTCGATGGAAAGTGCACGAGAACAGTCCCCGTTGGTTGCCCAAGGCAATCGATGAGCGTCTGTTCCGGCGTCTGATCGAGGCCGTGGAAAGTACGCTGGCCGAAATGCGCGAGGAAGACAGCGAATGGCGCATGCGCTTCCAGCACCTGGTTGAAGATTTCATCGTGCAATTGCGTGAAACGCCGGAATTCGAGGCCCGGATGCACAAGGCGCTGCACGAGATCCTGTCGCATCCGGTGGTGCGCGATTTTTCGCTTGATCTTTGGCATGACCTGAAGGCGCGTTTGCAGGCGGAGGCGCGTGCCGAGGATTCGGTACTCGGCGCAAGGATGGACACGGCATTGAACGCGCTTGGGCGTGACCTGCTGCGCGACGAGCGGGTACGCACCAAGCTCAACCAATGGATACGCATCCGCGCAACCGAAGCCATCGTGGCGCGCCGCGAAACCATCGCGGATCTGGTCGCGCGCGTGATCCGCCAATGGGACGCCGAGACGATGACGCGCAAGCTGGAGCTGCAGGTGGGGCCTGACCTGCAGTACATACGCATCAATGGCACCATCGTCGGTGGTCTTGTCGGTCTGGTTCTGCATGCGCTCTCGCAGGTGCTTTGATCGGAGTAAACTCCTGCCATCCCAAACCCGGCCCGCCCCATGAAACAGGATCCCCGCTTCCCCAATCTCTACATCCTTGATCATCCGCTAATCCAGCACAAGCTGACCTACATGCGCGACAAGGAAACCTCGACCCGTACGTTTCGGCAGTTGTTGCGCGAACTGACGCTGCTGATGGGCTACGAGGTCACGCGCGACCTGCCGTTGACCACACGCCGCATCGAAACGCCGATGCAGCCGATGGACGCGCCCGTAATCGCCGGGCGCAAACTGGCCATCGTGCCGGTGCTGCGCGCAGGTATCGGCATGAGCGACGGCCTGCTGGACCTGATTCCTTCTGCACGGGTGGGCCACATCGGGGTCTATCGCGATCACGATACGCACGAACCGGTCGAGTACCTGGTGCGTCTGCCTGATCTGCACGAGCGCACCTTCATCCTGTGCGACCCGATGGTCGCAACTGGCAACTCTGCCGTGCATGCAATCGATGTGCTGAAAAGGCGGGGTGTGCCTGCCGAGCGCATCCTGTTCCTGGCCCTGGTGGCTGCGCCGCAAGGCGTGCAAGTGTTCCAGGATGGGCATCCGGACGTAAAGCTCTATGTGGCCTCGCTGGACGAGGGGCTGGACTCCAATGCCTATATCCTGCCGGGCCTGGGAGACGCCGGCGACCGCCTGTTCGGGACCAAGTAAGCGTTCCCGGGAGGCATGCTTCGTTTCGCCCGGCACTTTAATTCAGTGCCGGCAGTCTGTGTCACGAAGCTGTCATATTTCTCGGATAGAGTTCGCCCTGTCATTTCTTGGTAGACAACCGAAGGAGCAGACATGCGACTGAATAAATTCCTGAAATCGGCTGCGCTGGGTGCAGCGGCCATGACATTTGCGGCCTCAGTGGGCGCGCAGCAGATCACGGGAGCCGGGGCGACTTTCCCATACCCGCTCTATGCCAAGTGGGCCGAAGCCTACAAGCGTGCCACCAATGTGAGCCTGAACTACCAGTCGATCGGTTCGGGTGGCGGCATCAAGCAGATCAAGGCCGGAACGGTCGACTTCGGTGCCTCCGACATGCCGCTCAAGGCGGATGATCTGAAAGCGTCCGGCCTGATGCAGCTCCCGGCCATCATGGGCGGCGTCGTGCCGATTGTGAATCTGGCTGGCGTGGCACCGGGCCAGCTGCGCCTGTCCGGCGAAGTCCTGAGCGGCATCTACACCGGCAAGATCACGAAGTGGAATGCCCCCGAGATTGCACAGCTCAACCCGGACCTGAAGTTGCCGTCCTCGTCGATCAACCCGGTCTATCGTTCCGATGGTTCCGGCACGACCTATCAGTTCACTGACTATCTGGCCAAGGTCAGCCCTGAATTCAAGCAGAAGATCGGTTCCGGCACGGCTGTTAAGTGGGTCACCGGTATCGGCGGCAAGGGCAACGAAGGCGTCGCCGCGAACGTGCAGCGCATCCGCAACGCGATCGGCTATGTCGAATACGCCTACGCCAAGCGCAACAACATCGCCCACGCCCAGATGCGCAATCGCGAAGGGCAGTTCGTGCAGCCGGACGAGGCCAGCTTCCAGGCTGCCGCGGCAAGTGCCGACTGGACCAACACCCCAGGCTTCGGTGTGATTCTTACCGATGCACCGGGCAAGAGCAGCTGGCCGATCACTGCCGCCTCGTTCATCCTGATGCACAAGGAGCAGGCCAATGCAGCCAAGGGTGCCGAAGTGCTGAAGTTCTTCGACTGGTCGTTCAAGAACGGCGACAAGATGGCCTCCGAGCTCGACTATGTGGCCTTGCCGGATGAAGTTGTGAAGCTGGTCCATTCGGCCTGGAAGTCGCAATTGAAGGGCGCGGACGGCCAGCCGCTCTGGAAATAAGAACAAGGAACTTCTGTCGATTCGCAGCAAGGATTTTCGCCCGGAAAGTCATCTTCGGATAATATTCGGGCGCAATCCAATTTCCTGACCGGCAGATTCCCCTGACCGTCCCATCGAACGTGACTCAAGCCTCTTCCGCTGACAGCCCGGACCAGTCGGCCGCTCATCGTGCACTTCTGTTCACGGTACGCAAGCAACGCGTCCAGGATTTCCTGTTTCACAAGATCACGCTCATCTTCGCGTTGAGTGTCTTGTTCGTTTTGCTCGGTATTATCGCCTCCCTGATGATCGGCGCCTGGCCGGCCTTCAAGGAATTCGGGCCGGCCTTCGTGACTACCGTCGAATGGGACCCGGTCAATGACCAGTACGGTGCATTGATCGCCATCGTCGGCACGCTTGCCACTTCGATCATTGCGCTTCTGGTTGCCTTTCCGATCAGCTTCGGTATCGCGGTCTTCCTGACCGAGATCTGCCCGAGCAGCCTCAAGCGGCCGCTCGGCACGGCGGTCGAGTTGCTGGCTGGCGTTCCCTCGATCATCTATGGCATGTGGGGCCTGTTCATCTTCGCCCCGCTGTTTGCCGACTACATTCAGCCCGCGCTGGAAGGCACGCTTGGCCAGCTGCCGCTGATCGGACATCTGTTCTCCGGCCCCATGATGGGAATCGGCATCCTGACCGCCGGTCTGATCCTGGCGGTGATGATCATTCCCTTCATCGCTTCGGTCATGCGCGACGTTTTCGAGATCGTGCCTGCAGTGCTGAAGGAGTCCGCCTACGGCTTGGGCTGCACGAAGTGGGAAGTGGTACGCAAGATTGTGCTTCCCTATACGCGTACCGGGGTGGTCGGCGGCGTGATGCTTGGTCTGGGTCGTGCGCTCGGCGAAACCATGGCCGTGACCTTCGTGATCGGCAACGCGCACCACCTGTCCTGGTCGCTATTCGCACCAGGCAACAGCATCGCATCGACGCTTGCCAACGAATTCGCCGAAGCCGCGACCGAGCTGCACCTGTCCGCATTGTTCGCGCTCGGCCTGATCCTGTTCGTGATTACCTTTATCGTCCTGTCGGCAGCGAAGTTCATGCTGATTGGCATGTCGCGCCGGGAAGGAACCAAGACATGATGAATCCCGTCTATCGCAGCCGCCTGTTGCGGCACCGTATCGGCATCGGGCTGTCCATCTTCGCGATGGCGATCGGTCTGTTCTTCCTTGCCTGGATTCTGCTGACGCTGCTGATCAAGGGTTTCGGTGCGTTGAGCTTCGCGATGTTCACCGAGAGCACCCCGGCACCGGGCAGCGATGGCGGCGGCCTGTTGAACGCCATCGTCGGCAGCCTGCTGATGGTCGGTGCCTCGACGCTCATCAGTACGCCGATCGGCATCCTGGCCGGCGTCTATCTTGCCGAGTACGGCGAGGAGAGCTGGCTGGCCCAGATCACGCGCTTCGTTACCGACATCATGCTGTCCGCGCCATCGATCGTGATCGGCCTGTTTGTGTATGCGATCTATGTTGCCAACGTCAAGCACTTCTCCGGCTGGGCGGGCACCTTTGCGATTTCGCTGATCGCCATTCCCGTGGTCGTGCGCACGACCGACAACATGCTCAAGCTTGTCCCCTCCAGCCTGCGCGAGGCAGCCTTTGCCCTCGGCGCGCCGCGCTGGAAGGTGGCGACGATGGTACGTCTGCGTGCAGTGAAGGCGGGTGTCGTGACCGGCGTCCTGTTGGCCGTGGCCCGCATTTCGGGTGAGACCGCGCCGCTGCTGTTCACAGCCTTGAACAACCAGTTCTTCAGCGCCGACATGAACGCCCCCATGGCCAACCTGCCGGTGGTGATCTTCCAGTTCGCGATGAGTCCTTACGACAACTGGCGCTCGCTGGCATGGGGCGGTGCATTGCTGATCACCTTCAGCGTGCTCCTGCTCAACATCCTGTCACGCACGCTGTTCCGCCAGAAAGTATCGTCCTAACCTGACCGACCAAGGTATCCAATGACCGGCAAGGCCACGCTCGAAATCTCGAATCTCAATTTCTTCTACGGCAATTTCCAGGGCCTGAAGAATGTCAGTCTCAACATCTACGAAAAGAAGGTGACGGCCTTCATCGGCCCGTCCGGCTGCGGCAAGTCCACGTTGCTGCGCACGCTCAACCGCATGTATGACCTGTATCCGGGGCAGCGTGCGGAAGGACACATCATCTACAACGGGCGCAACATCCTCGCGCCGGGCCAGGATGTCAACGTGCTGCGCGCCAAGGTGGGCATGGTGTTCCAGAAGCCGACCCCGTTTCCGATGTCGGTCTACGAGAACATCGCCTTCGGCGTGCGGCTGTACGAAAACCTGTCGCGCGGCGAGATGGACGAGCGTGTCGAATGGGCATTGAAGAAAGCCGCGCTCTGGACCGAGGTGAAGGACAAGCTGCAGAAGAGCGGTCTGTCGCTCTCGGGCGGCCAGCAGCAACGCTTGTGCATTGCTCGCAGCGTGGCCGTCAAGCCCGACGTGCTGCTGCTGGACGAACCGACTTCTGCGCTGGATCCGATTTCCACGGCCAAGATCGAGGAACTGATCGCCGAGCTGAAAGAGGATTACACGATCACCATCGTCACGCACAACATGCAACAGGCTGCGCGTTGCTCGGATTACACTGCGTACATGTATCTGGGGGAGCTGGTTGAGTTTGGCGTAACCGACCAGATTTTCATGAATCCGGGCAAGAAGGAAACCCAGGATTACATCACCGGCCGCTTCGGTTGAGCGGCGAGAAAACGGAAACAGGAGATAGCGCGATGCCAGGCGATCATTCATCCAAACAGTACGACATGGATCTCGAAGCGATCCGCTCCAAGGTGTTGCTGATGGGCGGTCTGGTCGAGAGCCTGTTCAAGGAAGCCGTTGAGTGCGTGCAAAGCGGCGACGCCGTGCTCGCCGACGACTTGATCAGGAAGGACGAAGAAGTCAACCGCCTCGAAGTGGCGCTCGACGACACCTGCAGCCACCTGATCGTCAAGCGTCAACCGGCTGCAAACGATCTGCGCAACGTGATCGCAACACTGAAGGTCATCACGGACCTGGAGCGTGTCGGCGACGAAGCGACCAAGATCGCACGTACGGCCAAGAGCCTGCGCGCGCGTGGGCCCGTGGGCTCGCTCAATCCCTACGAAACGATCCGGGTCATGGCGGCCTCTACACGCGTGCTGCTGCACGATGCGCTGGATGCCTTCGCGCGTCTGGACGACGAACAGGCAATGCGGATCATCGCCGGTGACGAGGCTGTCGACCACGAGTTCCGTTCCGTGCTGCGCACCATGATCACTTTCATGATGGAAGATCCGCGCACGATCTCGGCAGCCCTCGACACCCTTTGGGCTGCCAAGGCGATCGAGCGCATCGGTGACCACGCGAAGAACATCGCCGAATACGTGATCTACGTGGTCAAGGGGCAGGACATCCGTCACACGGCTACGGCCATCGCCGGATCGGGCAGCTGGCCCAGACCGGATATTTCATCAGAACAGCCCGGCGCTTGAGATGTCGTCACGTGATTGCCGGATATTTGGTTCACGCGGGCGTGATCCGCTGCGGTTGACCTGCCTGCGCGGCTGGAGGAGCATGGGTTTCCTCGCAATGCGCACTCCATCATTGCGCGCTTCTGTGAAGTACCCGGGCTAGAGTCAATGGCGGGCGACAAGATCACGATCCTGATCGTCGAAGATGAGCCATCCATTGTTCAGCTCATCATGTTTTCCCTGAAGGACTCGGGATGGCATACGCGCGCCGTAAATACCGCCGGCCAGGCTTGGGACGCCCTGCAGCAGGAGACACCGCAGTTGGTACTGCTGGACTGGATGCTGCCGGATCAGAGCGGTCTCAAGTTGCTTGCGCGCATCCGAGCGGATCGGAACATCGGTCAATTGCCGGTCATCATGCTCACCGCGAAGAGCCTGGAGGAGGACAAGATTGCCGGCCTCGACCAGGGGGCTGACGATTACATCACCAAACCGTTTTCGCCTCGTGAACTCAGTTCGCGCATCAGGGCGCTCTTGCGGCGCAAGAGTCCTGAGCATGTCGTTGCCATCCTGCGCGCCGGACCTGTGAAGCTTGATCCGGTGGCGTGCGTGGTAGAGGTGAACGGCGAGCGCATCGACATCGGCCAGACCGAGTTCCGGTTGCTGAAATTCCTGATGGCCAATCCGGAGCGCGTCTACTCGCGCGGGCAGTTGCTTGACAGGGTCTGGGGTGATCACGCCGTCATCGAGGAGCGCACCATCGACGTGCACGTGCTGCGCCTGCGCAAGGCCCTCAAGGAGGCCGGCTTTCTGATCCGGACGGTGCGTAGTGTAGGATACGCGCTGTCCGAGAAGTAAAGCTCTTTCATGAATCCACGACTCGTGTTCTGGGTGCCGGTCGTCCTGCGCCTGCTTTTCATGTTCCTCGGTGCCGGGGTCGTCTGGTACTTCTTCGGCCTGACTGCCGGACTGGTGGTCGCCTTGCTTGGCATGATCGTGTTCCTGTATGTGCAGCTGAATTACCTCCAGCAGCTGTCGAACTGGCTCGATGATCCGTCCAGCGCTCGCTTGCCGGACGGGTGGGGCGCCTGGACCGACGTTTTTGCGCGTCTGTACAAGCTGCGCCGCGAAGACGAGAAGCACCAGGCCGAGCTTTCCGAGTGGCTTGCCCGCTTCCGCCAGGCGATGAGCCTGCTGCCGGATGGCGTGGTCATCATGGATGACGTGCTGTTTCTGGAATGGTGCAATACGGCCGCCGAACAGCACCTCGGATTGCAGCTGGATCGCGACCGGGGCATGCGTGTGACCAACCTGGTGCGAAGCCCGGCCTTCATCGACTATGTGGTCCTCGGCCGCTATGACCAGCCGCTGACGCTCAGCCTGCACGATCGCAAACTGATCGTGCAGATCATTCCCTTCGAAAACCGGCGGCAGATCCTGGTCACCCATGATGCGACCGAAGCACAGCGCATCGAAATGATGCGCCGTGATTTCATCGCCAACGCTTCCCATGAACTGCGTACGCCGCTGACAGTGATCAACGGCTTCCTGGAAATTGCCTGCAGCCAGCCTGACCTCGACCCGGAAACCCGAATGGCCCATTTGAAGCTGATGAGCGAACAGGGGCAGCGCATGCAGAATCTGGTCGAGGACATGCTGACCCTCACGCGTCTGGAATCGATCGAATATCCGCTGCGTCCCGAGCGGGTCGATATCCACACGTTGTTGGAACAAGTGCGTGCCGAGGCCGAGGCTCTGTCCGGCGGGCGTCACCAGATCACGCTGGAGTGCGATGGTCCGGACATCAAGGGCGGGCTGGAGGAATTGCGCAGCGCGTTCGGCAACCTGGCTTCCAATGCCGTTCGCTATACGCCGGAGCAGGGCCGCATCGACATCCGCTGGACCTTGCGCGAGGGCTTGCCGCAATTCTCGGTGCGCGATTCGGGAATCGGCATCCGTCCAGAGCATCTATCGCGCCTGACCGAGCGCTTTTACCGAGTCGACAAGAGCCGCTCGCGCGAAACCCAAGGCACCGGCCTGGGACTTGCCATCGTCAAGCACGTGCTGCTGCGGCACGATGCCGGCCTCTCCATCGAATCGGTCCCGGACAAAGGCAGCACGTTCACTGTCCGCTTTCCGAAGAAGGTGATCTGCGCGGATTAGGCGCAGTGGAACGGACCGCTTGAATCGCGCCCGGATCGGTCATGACTACAGCTGAGAGTCGAGCCGGGCGGCGCGGCCAGCGGTTGCGCTCTGCAGGCAGCGCCCCCTGAACGCCAGTGGAAGTTGTACCCTCGTTGATGACGGGCCCTTCATCACAAGGGTGATAGATGCTGGCCCAGATGTGAATGCACCGCGTCACAGCGTCCCGGTCGGGTTTTGTTCTGGTCCGCAGACGCGGCAGAGGGGACTGTCCGGCGTCAGCGCGCCGGATCATATCAACATAAAGGCTGCCGACGGTATCCGGCAGTGGCTTTCCCGACGAACGAGATTGCTGCTTCTCCATGCTGACCTCTCTGGACAAAACCTGTGTCTGCCTGCCGCCGCCATGGCGGCGGACCACTCCCGGAAAAGCAGTATAGGCAGGCATCGGATTCCCAATGAGTTCGGCAAGCGGTGAAGCGAACGAGGTCTGATGTGCCGCAACTTGATCGTGCGCAAGAAGACCCAGGCGCAGTCGGGCAACATTTTCACTACCCTTGGAAAGTTCATGCCGTTCACCGCAGTGCGTACTGATGGCGTTGCGTGCCCCCGGCGGGAAGAGTGAAGGAAAGAACATGCGTTGCGACAGCTGCAATGCGCTGCTGCAGAACGCACGCAGCGCACGGCCTCATGAACGTCTGCGCCAGATCGGATTGACCCAACGCATCGCACGGCCAGGTCATGGACGGGCTGCCTGGGTGACGTATCACGTATGTGATCGGTGCATGACGTACTGGCGACATCTGGACGACGCGAGGAATGCACAGGCCGGCTGGGCATTGCAGGACGGCCCCGTGTCCTGCATTTGAGGAGATCGCTCGCACGAGCGCGCTTTGATCGTTTACACCGCGCGCATGAATCGCGGCTGGAGCGTCGGCTGCAAAAGAAAAAGCCCGCCCGACCGAAGTCGAGCGGGCAGAAAAGTCGCCGTTGGAGAACTGCCATTCCGACTTGACTATCGGGTAACGCAACAGCACTGTCCAATTGCGTTACGTCCCGTTACAGGCTGCTCCTATGGACGTCGCGCAATGAAACCTCCAATGATTGCCTCGCCGCTGCCCGCATTGGTCAGGGTAAATGTGCCGGCAATCTCGGGCGGTGCACTGCCGTCCACCGGCCCGAACCAGCGTGCACTCACCCCCCCGTTCATGGCGCCGGTCGCAGCCGCGCCGGTCATGTAGTTTCTCTCCTGGGCGGCGCCCATTGTGGCGGTCGCATTCAGTTCTGCCGGCACGGAGTCGGATTGCGCGTCATACGTGCTGGTGTTTGCGATTGCGACGGTCACCTGACCGGCAGCGAAATTTGCATTGACCGTGGCGTCTCCCCAGTACATGCGCGGCTCCGCTTGGCCGTCCGGCGTGTACCAGCCGTAGGCGATGCCTTGATAGCTGGCCATGCCCGTGGACGGCACGGAGGCCGGTGTGGTGACATCTCCAAAAGCAATCGCACCGCGCCGGTTCTTATTGTGCTCATTGCCGAGGCCGGCCCATTCCTCGATCAGCACCGTATCCTGGGTGGTCCAGGTGGACAGGTTGGCATAACGGTAGCCCCAGTTGGCTAGTGAGCGGTAACCCTTGGAGCCGGGGAAGGGCACGCCGATGCCGGTGCCACCGGGTAACCAGGTGGGCACACTGCCGACCGGGTTGCCGTTGCCGGCATGCACATCGCCATCGCCATGAAGTCGGCCGGCACTTGCCCAGTCGGGGATGTCGCCGCCGCTGCGCCAGCTGCCGGCAGCGCTGCCGACACCGCCGGTTTCGGTTTGCGGGCAGGGATCGATATCGGGCGGGCAGCGTGCAGGGTTGTCCGTGCGCGGGAAGTAGCGATTGTTGGCGTAGTTGCTCTGGTTGCCGTTGGGGCCGAGTGTGACGAAATCATAAAAATCCAGGTCTGCGCTGTCGGGCAGGCTGGAGAACACAACGCGTCCGTTGGCGTCGAGACCTGAGCGCCCTTGCGCGGGATTGAAGACCTCGATAATGGCGGGACGCTCCCTGACTCCATCCCAGGACAGACCCAGGTTGCGCAGGATCAGATACATGCTGCCTACATTGCCACTGGCGTCCTTGTCGAGACGGATCTCGGCCGAACCGCCCGTTGCAGGCCGATAGCCGGTAGCGCCGGTCATGTTGGGATTGACGACCTCCAAATCACTGGTCGAGACGCCATAGACCTGCACCCCCGAATCCGAGAGGGCAATGCCGTTTTCGGTACGCAGCAGGGTCGCGCCGCTGCACTGGAACGTGGCACCGTCAAGGCATTGCATAACCATGGTTCCATCGCTTGGCGGCGGCCCATTGCCATTTCCCGGAGGTTGCTTTCCCGGAGGAGGGTTGCCCGGGTCGACGACTGTCGGCACATCACCGGGAGAAGAGCCGCCACAGCCGGCGACGAAGGCGAGAATCATCAGGGAGAGCAGGGTACGCGGAAAGGAAGTCGCCATAGGATCGCTGGTCATTAATGTTGCCGGCCCGCGCACTCGCGCGAGTTCCAGGCGTGAACATATCGACAAGCCTCCTGAGCACTATTGAGGCGTGTTAAGTTGCGTGAGGGATGATGCAAAAATGCAAACGCCGCTTGCGTGACCGCAAGCGGCGCCGGATCTGTAGTACAAAGCCCGGGAACAGCTGTGTTCAGGCCTTGCGGAAGGACTTGCGGTTGAGCTTGCGACGCAAACGATCCCACAGCTGAGCGGCGTGCTGCGCAATACGCGCCATGGGCGTCGAGCGGCTGCGCCCGGGGTGGGCAGGCTGCGCGGTGTGGCGCGCCGATTTCCGGGAGGTGCGCGTGGTGCGCGTGCTGCGGGTCTGCGCAGAAGACTCCAACTGCTCACCCTCGGCACCCGCAATCCACTCGTCATGCTCCCTGCGGCGTGCCGGGTCGGACAGAACCTCGTAAGCGGTATTGATGAGCTGAATGATGCGAATCGCTTCGGGACTGTTGCCATGGCGATCCGGGTGGTGCTTCTGCGACAGTGCCTTGTACGCGGCCCGAATGACTTCCGGTGGTGCGTCGCGTGCCACCTTCAGATTATCGTAGTGGGTATGGACTCGTGCCATTGGCGATCCGAATGTCGTGGTGAAGGTCCGGCACCTCGAACAAGGGCGGCGCGGGGAGCATGCACATGCTATGCCGACCACACCATCCCAATATTGCAAATTGTCAAGCTTCCAACGCCGAGGTGCGGACGGATTGTACCCCTTCAGGCACCCCCCTTGTAGCCAGACGCGTTCAATGGCTGATGCTGCCAACTGCGTCGGGGCTCTGGTCGGAATGCATGTAGTTCGTGCCGGCCTCGCGAGCGACCTCGATCGCCTCTTCGTAACTCGCCTGCGGGTCGCCCGCGTGATGCTTCTCCAGAACGCAGACAAAATCCTGGGCGGAGTCATCGAACTTCATGATCGTGACGAACGGGTCCCAGCATGTATCGGCAATCTCAAGCGCAATCAAGTGGAGCTGGAACTTGCCTATCGTTTCTATCTGCATGGCACTGCTCGATGGTTGCTGTACCCATCATGTATGAGCAGGCCTGAGCTGCGCCGGTTCCAGCTGACTCGCACGGCGAGACACTGACCGGACCAGCATTCATCGGTGCGTGCCGATGCCAGGTTCACTATTGACCTCCGCGCGCAGTCGAGGCAGGTATTGAGGATACTCGCGCTGCACGAAATGGATCAGTTCTTCGCGCACACGACAGCGCAGGTCCCAGACGCGTCCCGCGTCTGCCCCGCTCACCAGTACGCGCACCTGCATCGCCCGTTCCCCGGCTTCGAAGACCTGCAGCAGACACAGGCGCCCATCCCATTCCGGCGCCTCAGCGCAAACCTCCTGCAGTCTTTGTCGCATCGGGGCAAGCGGCATGCGGTAGTCTACCCACAGGAATACCGTGCCCAGAATGTCGGCCGTGCGCCTGGTCCAGTTCTGGAACGGGTGCTCGATGAACCACTGCAAAGGCACCACCATCCGCCGCTGGTCCCAGATGCGCACGACGACGTAGGTGCCGGTGATCTCCTCGATCTGGCCCCATTCACCCTCGATGATGACGACGTCTTCGATGCGGATCGGTTGGGTCAGCGCGATCTGGAGGCCTGCGAGGAGATTGCCGAGTACCGGCTTGGCCGCGAAACCAAGCACGATGCCGGCAAGTCCGGCCGAGGCCAGCAGGCTCGCACCGATCTGACGCAGCAGCGGCAGGGTCATCAGTGCACTGGCGGTCCCGATCAGGATGATCAGGACGATTGCCGAGCGGCCCAGCACCCGCGTTTGTGTCTGTATCCGTCGCGCATCGAAATTGTCCGGTCGGTCGACCGGATGGAGGTCGACGATAGTGTGCGTGATCGCACGTATTGCACCCACGCCAAGCCAGGTCAAGGCAGCGACCAGCGCCACGGCGTTTACGTGGCGAACAAGCTCGAGACGCGGAAGGGCGTCCGGAGCATTGCGCAGGATGATCTGTACCAGCATCAGGAAAATCAGGACTGCGCCCGGACGATGGCCAAATTCGACGAGCTGGCGCGAATAGGGTAGCGGCCCCGCCAGGCGACGCAGGATGACAGTGCCTGCGGCATGGATGGCAAGCGTGGCAAGGCCGGCAATCAGAATCTGCACGATCATGCCGACCCATGGCAATCCTCTGATCAGGACAATCCACGGTGTGACGAGATAGATGATTGCGAGCAGCCAGTCCGGCATGCGGTAAGTGATGTGATGGGGCGCGGCGACCGCGCCGCAAGGTCACGGCAGGGGCGATCATGCGCATGCGGCCAGCGATCGGCCAGTTCAGTCTCAGGTCTTCAGATGCGTCGGTACACATTCCTCCGGTTTTACGACGGGATGGTGGTCGGGTACCGGTTCATCGTCGGGGGAGGGGTTCTTGTCCGGCATCGGATCGTCGCCCGGAGGCGGTTCGGGCGGCACTTGGTGTTCGTCATTTACGAGCGGCATGCTGCCTCCTGATAGACATGCCGATGCTAACCGCCGCAGGCAGCGATGGCTTGCGCCAACTCATGCCGGGCGGCGCCTTCGAACCCGATGAATGACCCCAGATATGCCGAGCGAGAATGACTGTCATTGCCAATCTAAAGCGGACGGAGGATGGGCGGCGCGCTATAGTTGTACCTGTCTCCTCCAACTCTCCTAGAATTGGATTCAGCCCGAAATCGCAAGGTTTCGGGCTTTTTTTTTGACATCATTCGATCGCCCTGCTATCGCAGCACCAGCTTCGGCATAGCGTCGATGTTTATTTTTCCGCGCAGGGAAAAACCTTCCGAATCAACGACTTGCCCACCTCTTCACAGCCTTGCCCACAGACTTGACCACAGTTACTGTGGGTAACTTCCGGTTTAGGAAGGATTGGGCTGCTTCGGCTTGAACTGCTTGTCGCTGATACGGAACTTGGTGCGGCGATCCCCCATGAGTTCGCGCAGATCCTTGATGCTCAGCTGCGAGACCTCGTGCATGCGGATCAGTAGTGACGCACCGACCGGCAGGCGGCGATGGCGAATCTTGCTGATGAGCGGAGGAGCCACTTCCAATGCACGGGAAAGAGCGGCGTCGTTCTTCAGGTTCAAGCGTTCGATCAACGATTCGAGCAGGTTGTTTGGATCGTACTGAAATTGCTTGGAAGCGGCGGTCTCTTTAGTTTCGTTCATCTGGCGGTTCCCCAAGGTGGTTCGATCTGTGACTTATTGTGCGTATCTGCGTTGTTGATCTTTTTGACAATTCGCAGGAATGCACCCGCTCCGGTGCGCGCGGCCTGCGTTTGCTCAGATGAAGTAGGCTGCGCCAAGCACCAGCGGCGAGCCGCTGACCCCTGCGACTACCAGACGTCGAGCTACGCTGTGGATCTGGTCTTCGTACATCCGGTAGGTCGACAGCGGGTCGAGTGCGTCGCCCTTGCGCCGCCCGAGTTGGGCCAGTGCGTTCTTCGATACCAGGCATTCGCGTTCGGCGAATCCGACCTCGACGGTAAAAGCCACCCCTTCGTCGGCGAGCTTTGGTTCAGCGATAGTTCGATGCATGAATCTCTCCATTGATGGCATAGGTGCTTGTTGCGAAACATGAACCGATGGTAGAGAGTCGGCCGGGCTCAGTTTTGACAGCTGTCAACAGGAAACCTGCGAATGCAGGCAGCACATTGCGACGTGGTACGAGACCGCGCGGTGCCGAATGGCCTTGAGTGGAACGGGCGGCAGCACGTGATCGACCGGGCATTGCATTGTGCGCGAATCTGATATGAAGGCCAGCGGAGGACATGACGCGTGCACTGGAGGCGGGTTGCAACAGGCTGTTACATATTCCTACTTTCCCAAAAGCGTTTCCCCTCTTCAAACCCTTACCATGGGGTTCCAGACATTCAACAGAGGAGCGGGAAAATGAACGTCCAAATTCAGCGTGGCGCGTTTGCGCTCTGTCTCGTCGCCGCACCCTTCGTCGTGCAGGCGGCCGACTTTGACGACTATGCGCGCGTAGTCAGCGTTACGCCGCAGTACGAACAAGTCAATCATCCACGCCAGGAGTGTGTGACCGAGTATGTGCAGGTCCAGCGCCAGCAGGATCGTGGTGTAAGCGGATCGATCATCGGCGGCATTGCCGGCGGCCTCCTCGGCAACCAGGTCGGTGGTGGCAGCGGCAAGACGGCAGCGACGGCTGCCGGAGCAATCGCAGGGGCGATCGTCGGCGATCGCGTGCAGAACAACCAGGCAGGCGGCGTCGTAACCGACTCCCAGCCGGTGCAGCGTTGCCGCACGGTCGACAACTGGCAGTCGCGCGCCAACGGCTATGTGGTGACCTATGAATACAAGGGCGTAACGGAAACCGCCGTGCTGCCCTACGATCCGGGCAAGCGGCTCCCGGTGCGCGTGCACGTGACACCGCGGATGTGAGCGGACGCGGGGCCGGCCGGTACTGTCACCCGACGCTTATTCGGCGGCTCCGCAGCATGTCTTGAACTTCTTTCCGCTTCCGCAGGGACAGGGGGCATTGCGTCCGGTCTTGGGCGTGCCGCGCTGAACCTGCTGCACGGCTGACTTGCGCAACGGCTGCCAGAACTTGTGGATGTGCGGAATGGCCGCTTCCACCTCGATCGCCAGCCGGTGCCGCTTGGCCGGATTGTCTACCAGCTCTTCTTCGTCTTCCTCGATTTCATCCGCGCCGAGCAAATAGATCGGACGCAGCAACGGTGCGATGTTGGAGGCATGGATCGGTTCCCAGGCGTCGGCGCGCAATTGCATGCCTTCCCAGAAACCCCAGGCCCAGGCGTCGCCGTCAACCAGCGTGCGGCCTTCGAATTCGTGCTCGCAGTAAAGCGGTTCGAAGTCCTTCGGTGCCACGGAAAAGGTCGTCAGGACCTCGTTCATGAAGCGTGCGATCAGGCCGGTAATGCGCTTTGCTTCCTTCTCGTTCCTGAATGGTGGCCCCTTGTCGCCATAGGCGCCCCACACCAGCGGCAACCATTCCTGCATCGGCACTTCCTCGGGACCGATCGCCAGCGCGGTCAGAAAGCCATGAAGCGAGTCCATGGTCATGCCGTCGTCGGCACAGCGGTCGGACAGCAGGAATTGGTCGAGTTCCTGAAATTCCTTGTCTGAGAGGGGGGAGTCGAGATACATGGCGCGGTGCGGTCGTATTGCGGGGGTGCCAGTTTAACCCTCCGGGCGATGTTGTTCCGCCTTTTTGTGCCGTACCGAGCACGTTCGCACAGATGGCGCTAAGCTCGAACGCTTGCTAGCTGCGCTCCTGAACATGAGAAGCCCTATTGGGCGTAGCAAGCGGCACCGAAAATCAAGGACATGGACGCTTTAGAACAACAGAACTACGAACGGCTCTCGCCGGATCTCGTCCTCGACGCGCTCGCCAGCCTGGAACTGCACGGCGACGGGCGGCTGCTGGCGCTCAACAGCTACGAGAACCGCGTCTATCAGGTCGGCATGGAAGAGGGGCTGCCGGTGGTCGTCAAGTTTTACCGTCCGCAACGCTGGAGCGACGCCGCCATTCTTGAAGAGCACGCGTTCGCCGCCGAGTTGGCCGGCGCCGAGATTCCAGCGGTGCCGCCACTTTCCTTCGCCGGCGCAACGCTGCATCGATACGAGGGATATCGCTTTGCAGTGTATGCGCGCCAGGGCGGGCGTGCCCCAGAGCTTGAAGACAGCGCGGTGCTGGAATGGATCGGACGCCTCCTTGGTCGCATTCATTCCATTGGCGCGAAGCGGCCTTTCGAAGCGCGTCCGGTTCTGGATGTGACGAGTTTTGGCGAAGATTCACTGGATTGGTTGCTGGAGCATGATTTCCTGCCGGCGGATCTGCGGCCGGCCTATGAAAGCGTGGCGCGCCAGGCGCTGGACGGCGTGCGTGCGTGCTACCAGCGAGCTGGCGACGTGCGACTGCTGCGCCTGCACGGCGACTGCCATACCGGAAACGTGCTTTGGACGGACGCCGGGCCGCATTTCGTCGACCTCGACGACAGCCGCATGGGGCCGGCAGTGCAGGATCTGTGGATGCTGCTGTCGGGCGAGCGCGGCGACATGACACGTCAGCTGGCCGACGTACTGGCCGGTTACGAAGACTTTTTCGCATTCGACCCGCGCGAGCTGCACCTGATCGAGGCCTTGCGTACGCTGCGCCTGATGCATTACTCGGCCTGGATCGCACGGCGCTGGCACGATCCGGCATTTCCGGTGGCCTTCCCCTGGTTCAACACCCAGCGCTACTGGCAGGATCGCGTGCTGGAGCTGCGCGAGCAAGTCGCGCTGATGCAGGAGCCGCCGCTACGGGTCTGAAAGGCAGCGATCCCGATTAACCGACGCGCTGCACGGTCTGAGCCAGTTCGTCCAGCTGCACGATCACCCGGTCCGCGTCGGGATCGCTGTTGGCGAGCAGTACTGCGCGTTCGATCGCATCGTCGCGTCGCGATTTCGGATAGTAGTGCAGCAGGTAGTCGCCGTTCTCCATGCCGTGCACGCCGCGCCCATTGTCCTTGCCCAGCTTGCGCACATACCAGACGGCATAGCCGTTGGCCTCTTCGCAGCAGTAGATTTCGACCGAATGGTAGGGGCCGAGCGGTGAGACCTCCGGATCAGTGTGCCAGACGATCTTGCGCCAGAGGTGACTCTTCTTCGATTCAGTGACGGAATGCATGGAGCTCCAGGGGGCGATATTGTGTGCTCATCCAGGGCGCACGACCCTTCGTGCGGTGCCGTGGACGGCAGCATTGATTCGATTCAGTATTGCTTTGCCGGTCTCAAGATAATCGAAGCCGAGAAAGCTTGCACGCCGCTGGCGATGCGGACGGGGGCCGTGCTTCATGCCGCGCGAATCACAAGCGAGGCCTGGTTCTTGTCGGCCTCGCAGTACTGGTGTGCCGTCTCCAGCAACCAGGCCTTGAAGGCATTCAGCAAGGGCGAGCTCTGCTTGTGTTCGGGGTAGACGAGGTGGTAGCCCTTGTCATTCTGCAGCGCGATGTCGCAGGGAATGACCAGCTCGCCGTTGGCCAGTTCGGAAAGCACGAAGAAGCGCGGCAGCAGGGCGACGCCCAGTCCGGCGCGGGCCGCCTCCACCAGCATCGAGAAGAATTCGTAGCGCTGGCCTTTCATGCAGTCGGCCTCATGCACGCCCGCTTGCGCAAACCAGTGGCGCCAGGCTTCCGGGCGTGCCGATTGATGCAGCAGGGTGAGCCCGGCCAGGTCTGCCGGCGCGACCTCCCGCCCGGCAAGCAGCCGCGGATGACATACCGGCGTCATTTCCTCGCCGAACAACGGATGCGTGATCGCACCCGGCCAGACGGAATCACCAAAATGGATGGCCGCGTCGAAGGGCGTGTCGTTGAACAGGAAAGGCTCGGCCCGCGTGGTGAAGTTCAGCGTGATGTGCTTGTTGCGGGCATAGAAATCGGGCAGACGCGGAATCAGCCACCGGGTGGCGAAGGTTGGAATAACGGCCAGCTCCAGGATGCCGCCGGCCCCCTGATGCGCCATTGCCGCCAATGTGTCGCGCTCGATGTGCTCCAGGTGCGTGCGGATCTGCTGTGCGTAGACCTGACCGGCATCGGTGAGAGACAGGCGTTTCTTGACGCGATTGAACAGCGGCACGCCGAGAAAATCTTCGAGCGCCGCAATCTGCCGGCTAACAGCACTCTGCGTTAGCGCGAGCTCATCGCCGCTGCGCGTGAAGCTCAGATGACGGGCCGCGCATTCGAATGCAATCAGGGCTTCCATGCCCGGGATTTTTCTTCTCATGGCTCATTCCCTCAGCGCAGAACCTCGCGCATTCATATCGTTTGTGCAGCATCACTACGCTCATCACCACGAAGCTTCGCTCGTTGCGAAAGCTGCGCTGGCGAGGCAAGGTTAATCCCCTCACGCCGGGCATGCAAGAACGACAAGTGTGAATTTCGATTCGCACAAATCCGCGTGTGTTCCGAACGCTTGCGATGGTGGAGCCGTCTCCCGTTTCGCCAATCCGCAGGAGATGTGATGAGCGCAGCATCATCCGGGCCATCGATGCCCGAGTTTGATGCGCGCGAGAGCGCCGATTTCATGCGCTACCTGAAGCGTCATCGTGCAGTGCGCGAAGTGTTCATCACCGGCGGCGATCCGCTGATTAGGAACACGCGCGACCTTGCGGGATGCAGCGAGCCACCGGGAATGGCGTCGGATTGTGGGGCAGACATTCGAATCAGGACATGAGCGAGTCGGATGCGGTGCACTTTTCCTGAATCCCGGCGTCAATTCCGGATACGTGAAAAGTTCATCCGTTGCTGCCTGTCATGGCGGCAATCGAACGCGCAAGGAGTCGTCATGAATGCCCCTCAGCAATCCGGTGAGGACGTCACACGCCGAACCTTTGGCGAAGTCATGGTGCCGGTGTTCTCGCCCAGCGAAGTGGTGCCGGTGCGTGGCAGCGGACTCGACCTGTGGGATCAGGCCGGCCGCCACTTTTTGGACCTTACCGCTGGAATCGGTGTCACCGGCATGGGGCATGTCTGGCCGCCTGCGGTTCATGCATTGCGCGAGCAGGCCGAGCGCCTGTGGCACTGCGGCAATGTTTTCACGAACGAACCGGTGCTGCGCCTGGCGCGTGCGCTCGTAGACGCCTGCTTCGCCGAGCGCGCATTCTTTTGCAATTCCGGTGCGGAAGCCAACGAAGCGGCGCTCAAGCTGGCGCGCATACATGCGCAAAAGCGCTTCGGTCCGCACAAGTCGCGCATTGTTTCCTGCCTGAATGCCTTCCATGGAAGAACACTGTTTACAGTTTCCGTCGGCGGTCAATCCAAGTACACGGAAGGTTTCGAGCCGCTTCCGCCGGCCATCGAGCACATCCCGTTCAATGACAAGGATGCGGCGCGTGCTGCCATGGGCGAGGACGTGTGCGCGCTGGTGGTTGAACCGATCCAGGGCGAAGGCGGTGTGCAGCCGGCCGACCCTGCATGGTTGCTGTATCTGCGTGAACTGTGCGACGTCCACGGTGCCTTGCTGATCTTCGACGAAGTCCAGTGCGGCATGGGCCGCACCGGAGATCTTTTCGCCTACATGGGCTATGGCGTCACGCCCGATATCCTGACCTCCGCAAAGGCGCTCGGAAACGGCTTTCCAATCGGCGCGATGCTGACCACCGAGGCCATCGCGATGGCTTTCACCCCCGGGACGCATGGCAGCACCTATGGTGGCAATCCGCTCGCCGCCACCGTGGCGCTGACGGTGCTGCAGGCTGTATCGCAACCGGCATTTCTGGCGCGTGTGCGTGACGCGGGCCGGCAACTGGCGTTCCGGCTCGAAGCGATTGTCAAAGCCCATCCGGACATGTTTTACGAAGTGCGCGGCAAGGGACTGATGCTGGGGGTGGTGATGGCCGATGGATGGCGTGGACGGGCGCGCGATGTGGTTTTTGCAGCCGAAGAGGAGGGCGTGCTGGTGCTGACCGCCGGCCCGAATGTCGTTCGCCTGCTGCCTGCACTGGTGATTTCCGACGTCCAGATCGAGGAAGCGGGGCAGCGCTTGCAGCGCGCGGTCGAACGACTGCTGACGACCTGAGGGCGTGATGTTCCGCGTGCGTCCCGCTGCCATCGACGATCTCGACGCGCTGGCAGCGCTTGCCGAAATCGCGCCGCGCAGCGCGCACACCCTGCCGCGTTCGCGCAGCGGCATGGCGGGGGCGGTCGACGCATCGGAGGAATCGTTCGCCTCGGTGCCCGATGTGCCCGGTGCAGAATCCTATATGTTCGTTCTGGAAAAGCCTGACGGCGACATTGCAGGCTGTGCGACCTTCTCGGCCACGGCGGGCGCGCGTGGCCGCTTTCTCGCGTTCCGACGTGACATCCTGCACCAGGCCTCGCGCGATCTCGACATCAAGCATTGCGTGCAGGCGCTCACGCTGTCATCCGACCTGACCGCCTGTTCGCAGCTTTCGGGCTTCGTATTGACCGGGGACGATGCAGACAACATTGCCACAGGTGCGGCGGCTTTGCTCTCGCGTGCACGCCTTCTGTTTGCGGCGCTCGAACCGCAGCGTTTCTCCGAACGGATTTTTTCGTCGATGGCTGGCGTCACCGATCAGGATGGCCGTTCACCGATCTGGGAGGCGCTCGGGCGCAAGTTCTTCAGGATGGACTTCTTGCAGGCTGAACGCATGATCGAAGGTGCGCGCGACCGCACGGTGATCGTCGAGCTGATGCCGCACTATCCCGTCTACGTGCCGTTGCTTCCGGCGGAGGCGCAAGCCGTGCTGGGACAGGCGCATGCGGAGGCGGAGCTTCCGTTCGCATTGCTCACCGTTGAAGGGTTCGAGGCCAACCAGTACGTGGACATCTTCGATGGTGGCCCCATTCTGCAAGCACACCGCAGCGCGCTGCGCACCTTCGCGCAGGCCGCGCAACGCGAGCTTGCGCAATCGCCGGCGCCGTTCGCTGCACCGTCCTGCCGCGTGCTGGTGGCCGCTGCACGGGAAGATCGTTTTCGTGCGGTGGTTGCCGATGCCCGCCTGCCGGACCTGTCTCATGAAGTGTGGCTGGAGGAAGCAGCGCGGCGGGCGCTGGACGTCACGACCGGTGACGCCGTGCTGTGCGTGAAGTGGTGAGGGAAGTGATGCTGCTGGTACGTGCGATCAACGAGCGGGACCTGGAGGGTTTGCTGGCGCTGGCACGCCTGGTCGGCTCGGGCATGACCACGCTCAAGCCCGACCGCAAGGCGCTCGGCCAGCGCGTCGAGCTCGCATGCGCCTCATTTGCAGGCGCGATCGAGCCCAAACTGCGCGACTACGTGTTCGTGATGGAGGACGCGGGAACAGGCCGGATCGTAGGGGCATGTGCGATCAAGGGTTCGGTTGGTCTGGACCAGCCGTTCTACAACTATCGCATCGGAACGCTGGTGCATTCCAGCAAGGCGCTGGGCGTGTACTCCCGCCTGGACACGCTCTACCTCTCGAACGATCTGACTGATTGTGCCGAACTGTGTTCGCTCTTCCTGCACCCGGACTACCGTCATGGCACCAATGGCAGATTGCTGTCGAAATGTCGCTTCATGTTCATCGCCCAGTTCCCGCAGCTGTTCTCGACGCGACTGATCGCGGAGATGCGCGGCTATCAGGATGCGAATGGGCGATCGCCTTTCTGGGACAGCCTCGGCAGCCATTTTTTCCAGATGGACTTTGATCATGCCGATGACCTCACCAGCCTCGGCCAGAAGTCCTTCATCGCCGAGCTCATGCCGCGCCATCCGCTGTACGTCGATTACCTGCCTGTCGAGGCACAACAGGTGATTGGCCGCGTGCACCCGGACACTCAGCCGGCGCGCCATCTGCTGGAGCAGGAAGGCATGTACTACGAGGGCTACGTCGACATCTTCGATGCAGGTCCGGTGCTGCAGGCACGCGTGTCGGAACTGCGCGCCATGCGCGAAAGCGAACTGGCCTTCGTCGATGCGGGCTTCGAGCTTGTGCCCGAGCTGCCTCCGGTCATGGTCGCGAGCACGCATCTGCACGATTTCCGCATCATCGTCGCATATGCAGATACGAACTGCGGCCGCATCGACCTGACGCTTGGCCAGCAAGATGCGCTGCATTGCCCGGCCGGCAGCCCGGTGCGCACGATGCCACTCTCTCCGAGGAAGCTCAGCCATGGTTAGATATTTGCCCGATGCGCCTGAAGGATGGCCGTCATGACGCGCGCAAGGGAATTCAATTTCGACGGCCTGGTCGGTCCGACCCATAACTATGCGGGCCTGTCGTTCGGCAACGTTGCCTCGCTCGGCAATAGCCGGCTCGTATCGAGTCCGCGCGGGGCTGCGCTGCAGGGCCTGGCAAAGATGCATGCACTGGCGCGGCGCGGCTTCGCGCAGGCCCTGCTGCCGCCGCAGGAACGACCCAATCTCGCGCTGTTGCGCGCGGCGGGATTTTCCGGCACCGACGCAGACGTACTGGCCGCAGCCCGACGGGAGGCGCCGGCCATCCTCGCCAGCGCCTGGTCAGCCGCGCCCATGTGGACGGCGAATGCTGCCACGGTCAGTCCTTCTGCGGACACGGCCGACGGCCGCTTGCACTTCACCGTCGCCAATCTCAACAACAAGTTGCACCGTTCGCACGAGCACGTTCAGACCGCGCGCATCCTGCGTGCGGTGTTCGCCGACGAACGCTGCTTTGCCATTCACGATGCGCTGCCCGGCGTGCCGGCCTTCAGCGATGAAGGCGCTGCCAATGGCATGCGCCTGTGCGCAGCGCATGGCAGTGCGGGCGTTGAAGCCTTCGTCTTCGGGCGCGTCGAATTCGATCCGGACGCGCCGGCACCGAGCCGCTTCCCGGCACGCCAGACACTTGAGGCCAGCCAGGCGGTTGCGCGTCTGCATGGGCTGAATCCGCGCCACACTCTATTCATTCAGCAGGCGCCGCAAACCATTGACGCCGGCGTGTTTCATAACGACGTCATTGCAGTCAGCAACGAACCGGTACTGCTTTATCACGAGCTGGCCTTCATCGACGAAGGCGGAGCACTCGATGCTTTGCGCTGCGCCTTGGAGCAGGTCGGGGCTGAACTCCTTCCGCTGCGTGTAAGCGCAGCCGAGCTCACGCTGGACGAGGCAGTGCGCAGTTACCTGTTCAACAGTCAGCTGCTCACGCGTGCGGATGGTCGCATGGCCCTGGTGGTTCCGCAGGAATGCGACGAGGTGCCGGCAGCTGCCCGTTGCCTCGAAAGGCTGCTCGCCGACGACAACCCGATCGCCGAGCTGATCCGCTTCGATCTGCGCCAAAGCATGCGCAATGGCGGTGGTCCGGCCTGCCTGCGCCTGCGCGTCGTGCTCACCGATGAACAAGCGCAGGCCATGCATCAGGGCGTGATTCTGAGCGATGACCTTTATGCACGGCTCACCGCCTGGGTCGTTCGCCATTACCGCGACCGCCTGGCGCCGGAAGATCTGGCGGACCCGTCGCTGATCGACGAGGTGAGAAGCGCGCTCGCCGAGCTGACGAGCATTCTCGACATGCCGGGCCTATATCCATTCCAGCACTGAAGTCGCAACGCGAACTGCGAAGGAAGGAAGAATCCCGCGCATCCGGAGTCATTGCGGTGGCGGGCATGGAAGAGGGTCTGAGGCGATACGGGCGGGGATGGACTTCCGGTGCTGACGGTCGCCGGTTTCCAACGAAGGTCCGTCGCGTCGCGGCAAGTGTCTTGCCCGATGCGGCCAGAGTCCGGCGCGCTTCTGATCGTGAAGCCGGACGTGGCGTTCGTCGTGGATACGATCGTGATGGCCTTGCATCGGCTGCGCCCGCCTGCGCGTACGGTACACAGTGGCGCATCGACATCTATCCCATTCAATCGTCCATGCCGGACGGCTGCGAGCAGGCGATGCTGGATGTGCGGGTCTGGTCGGATGTGGGGGCGAGCGGGGAGCGTAGGGTGGGCGCGGCTCAGCTCGGATGCGCAGCGAGCAAGGCGTGCAGCTTGGCGCACACGCGGTCGAATTCACTTTCGATGGCTGCCAGCAGTGTCATTGCGTCCTCCCACGATTCGGTCGCTGCAGCCGCCTCGAGCCGTCGGCACCATTCGCCTAGGCCGTTTGCTCCGATGGACGTGCTGCTGCCGCCGAGCAGATGCGCAAGTCGGGCAAGCTGCACCGCCTCGCAACTGCAGCATGCCTGGCGCATTCCCGCCATACGCGGCCCCCCGTCGCGCAGGTAAAGCCGGGCAAGGCCGGGAAAATCCTGGCCGAACACATCGCGCACGGCTTCGATCTGGTCCTCAGCCGGCAGGTCGGAAGGCATCGCAGGTGCGATGCCGGTGAGCGCGAGACAAGAGGCAAGGACTTCTTGCAAAGCAGACAGACGCAAGGGCTTGGCCAGCATCCCATTCATTCCTGCAGCGCGGCAAAGCGCTTCCTGCTCGGCGTCGGCGCGCGCCGTCAGCGCCACTACCATGCTTCGCCTCGGCGCTTCTCCCGCGCGCAGCCGGCGCGTCGTTTCGAACCCATCCAGGCCCGGCATCGCGCAGTCCATCAGGATCAGGTCGAAGTGGCGATCCGCATGGGCTGCCAGGGCCTGCCTTCCGTCGGATACGGCCTGCGCCTTGCAGCCAAGGCTTGCCAGCAGGTGGAGCGCGACTTCCCGGTTCAACGGGTTGTCGTCAACGATCAGTACGCGGCAGGCGGAAAAATCGCAGGACATGGATGCCGGACCCAAGCTACGGAAAGTCTCACTGTAATTGTTGAAACTTCAATAAGTCAACGTGGAGAAGCAGCGAATTGCCGTTGAATTAGCCATTTGTTCGAGGCCTTGTCGGGGCGTTGCCGGCCTGATAATGCCAGGCAACAAATCAGGGCTCAGCCCACTCAGCGGGAGTTTCGATGGATACCAAGCAGGCGACTCAGGAGCAGAAAACGCGCGCGATGCCTCAGCCGGAAGGTGAGGCATCGCAGGCTGCCGCGATCGACCTGAAGGCGATCCGGGAGGCCATCGCCCGCGTGGAAGCAGAGGCCAAGGCTACCGTCGCCGCCGAGAATCGCGCGCACGCCGAAGCGCGGGCACGCTCACTGGCCGAGGAGCGTGCGCGTCTGGAAGCCGCTGCAGCTGCCGAAGCCTATGAGCGGGCCAGGGCCGCCGAACAAGCCATTGCCGCCAGCCGTGAGCGCATGGAGGCCGAGCGTCGCGCGCGCGAAACTGCTGAGGCGCATGCCAGTGCTGCACGCAAGGAAATCGCCGCGCTGCAGGCACGTACGGAAGCCGAAGCGCAGGCAATGCGGGTCGCCGAAGAACGTGCGCGCGCGGAAACCGCTGCCCGCGCACGCCTCGCCGAACAGATCGCAACCGAAACCGAGCTTGCTGCACGTGCGGCCACGGCTGCCCAGGAAATTGCGCTGGACACCGAAATTGCTCGGCACCATGCCGCCGAGCGCGTCGCTTCGGTCGAGGCTGCGCGTCAGGAAGCGGCGGCACGTGCCCGGGCCGAAGCGCGCGTTGCGGAACTGGCGCGCGAGCACGAGCTGCGTGAACATCAAGCGCGCTTGGCCGCCGAGGCGCGCGCGCAGGCCGAAGCCGAGGCGCTGAGAGTGACCCGCGAACGCGAGCGCTCGGAGGCGGCTGCCCTGCGTGCATCGCTGGAGCGTACACCGGCCGAAATTCGGGCCAGCGAGGAGGCGCGTGTGCGTGCGCTGACGGAGCAAGAGGTCGAAGCCGCGGCGCGTGCACGCACGGAACTTGAAAGCAAGGCTGCCCAAGCACTGCGCCTGCGCATGCAGGCCGAAGCCGAGATGCGCGCGGCTGCGGCGCGCCGGGAACAGACCGAATCGACTGCCGCAGCCGCAGCAGAGGCTAGGCGCGAGGCAGAAGAACGCATTCGCGCCGCCACCGAAGCACGTATCCGCATTGAGCGGGAGCTGCAGGAAACTGCGTTGAGCCGTGTGCAGGCGGAACAGGAGGCGGAGCTGCATTTGCGCGAACGCGTGGCGGCGGAGCAGAGGCTGATTGGGGAGCAGCATGAGCGTGCGCAGGTCGAGCAGCGCATTGCCGAGGCGACCCGCCAGCGCAGCGACGAGGAACGGCGCGCCCGTACCCTGGCCGAACAGCGCGTCGAGATCGAGCGTGAAACGGCGCGCATGGCAGCCGAAGAAGCCGAAGCCGAACGCCAGGCCTGCGAGCGTGCGGCCGAGCAGGCCGAGGCACAGCGCATGGCGGCCGAACTGGCCGCGCGGAAGGCACAGGAAGCGACCGAGCACGCGCGCCTTGAACGGTGCCGCGCCGAATCCGAACAGAAGGCATTGGCCGCCTTGCAGGAAAAGTTGCGCGCTGAAGAGGCAATGTTGGCCGAGGCGCAAGCCCGTGCAAAGGCGGAGCAGGCGCAAACCGAATTGCTGCGCCTTCAAGAGCAGGCCGAGCAGGCCGAGCGCATGGCCTTGGAAGACCAATGCAAGGCTGCGCGCCTGGCAGTTATCGAAGCACTGGCCGCTGCCCAGGCGCAGACCGAGGCTGCTGATACGGCGGTGGCAACGGCGCGTGAAGCGGTGCGGCTGGCACGTCTGGAGCGTGAGCGCGCACAAGTCGAACAGCAGGCGCTGGAGGCCATGCGCCAGAAGGCACAGGCCGAAGCCGAGCGCGCCGTTGCCGCGCAGCAGGCCCTGCAGGCTGCGCGCGAAAAGCTGAACGCCGAACGCGCAGCGAAGGCGCAAGCCGAGGCCCAGGCTCGAGCCGACGCCGAGCAGGCCGCCGCCTTGCGCGCGCAGGAGCAGGCCGTACGCGAGCTGACCGCAGCGCGCAGCGCTGAAGCGCGGGCAGCGCGTATCACCGCCGAGCAGGCCGAAGCCGAGGCCGCCCTGAAGCGTCAGGAAGCACAGGCAGCGCTGGCACGCGCCCGTGCGACCGCCGAAGCCGCACGCGTCCAGCGAGAGCGCATGGAAGCCGAACAGCTGGCTGCGCGCGCCGAGCAAGAGCGCTTGCTGACCGAACAGGCTGCCTGCGAACAGGCGCGAAGGCGCGCCCAGGCCGAGCAGGAGCGGGCTGAACTGTTGCGCCGGCGGGCCGAACACGAACTGGAAGCTCGCCGCGCGGCTGAAGTCCGGTGCGCTGCAGAGCGCGAACAAGCATTGCTCGCCGAGGAAAAGGCCAGGCTGGCGCAGGCCGCCGCTGCTGCGGCCGAGCAGCAGGCCAGCGAAGCGGCCTTGCTGGCCGCGTCCGAGCAGGAGCGAGCACAAGCTGAAGAGCAGGCGTTGCAATTTGTCAGCGCCCGACGGGCGGCCGAGCAGGCCGCAAGTGAGCAAGCGGCAGCGCGGGCTGCGGCCGAAGCCGAGCTGGCGCGTGCAGCGCAGGCGCGTGAGCAGGCAGAACAGGTCGCGCGCACTGCTGCCGAAATCCAGCTCAGGGCCGAGAAGGCGCAGCGCGAACAGGCCGAACGGCATGCCGCGCTTGCACGGGAAGCGGCCGCGGCAGCAGAAGCCCGGGTGCGCGAGGATGAGGCGTTGGTGCGGCTGGAGCAGGCACGCGCCGAGGCCGAGCAACAGGCTCTGGCTGCGCTGCAGGAAAAGCGCGCTGCCGAACAGGTCGCATGCGCCGAAGCCGAAGCGCGTGCAAAGGCTGAAGCCGAAGAGGCGCAGGCCATGCGCGAGCGTGCCGAGGCTGAACGTGCCGAACGTCAAGCCGTGGAGGCGCGACTGGTTGCCGAAAAACAAGCTGCGGCCGAGGCGGAAGAGCGCGCAGAACAGGAGCGCCAGATCGAGCAGGCCGCGCGTCTGGCTGCGCGCGAAGCCGCGGAGCGGGCGCAGGTTGAGGCCATCAGGGCCGAACATGAGCGTGCCAAAGCCGAGCAGGCCGCGGCAGAACTGCGACGGCGTACCAGCGAGCGTAAACAGAAGGCGGCGCGCAAGGCGATTGAACTGAAGCAGCAGATCGAGGCGGAAGAAGCGCGTGCGCGGGCAACCGCGCGCGAGCTGCTGGAGGGGTTGCGGGCACGTGATGCCGCCGCCCAGGAATGGAATGAGCGTGCCCGGACGGTATTGGCCGAGGCCCCGCCAAAGATCGCCCCGCGTGCCGTCGTCTCGCGTGCGGCTGCGATCCTGTTGGCAGGCACGACATTCGCTGCGGGTGCCGGTGCAGCCCTGCTGGGGTTCGACACGCCTCCTGTTGCGTCGCTGCCGAGCCCGAGTGCGACCGTGATTGCATCGGCTCCGGCTCCGGTTTCGGTTCAGGAGCCGGCGTTCGCGCCCGCTATCGAGCCTGCGTCGGGCCTGCAACTGTCCTATCGCTTGTCCATTCCGGACAACGCCAGATAGCCTAGCTTCAAGGGGGCATTGCACTCCGCTCGAAATGGCATCTTGCCCGCTCAGCAGGTAGAATGCTTCGGTTTTTCCATCAAGCAGGGGGCGCCGGTTTCGATTGCCCCTGCACTTTCAATCGATGACACGACTCTGCGTTGCATGAAAACTTCCTTCCTGCGCACTGCCTTTCGCCGTGCGGCGTTGGTAGCCGGACTGCTGGCCTCCCTGCATGCCGCACCCACCTTGGCCGACGATGCAGCCGACGTCACGAAACTGATGCGCGGAGGCCAGTACGCGGAGGCGCTTTCGCGTGTCAACGCGGCGCTTTCGAAGAATCCGCGCGACGTGCAGATGCGTTTCATGAAAGGTGTCATCCTCACCGAACAGAACAAGTCCGGCGAGGCCATTGCCGTCTTCACCAAGTTGACAGAAGAGTATCCGCACCTGCCCGAGCCCTACAACAACCTCGCCGTGCTGTATGCGGCCGCCGGCCAATTCGAAAAGGCGCGCAGCGCTCTGGATTCCGCAATCCGCACCAATCCGAGCTACGCCACGGCCTATGAGAATCTGGGCGATGTGCATGCCAAACTCGCCAGCCAGGCTTACGACAAGGCACTGCAGCTCGACTCCGGCAACACGACCGCGAAATCCAAGCTGACTCTCGTGCGTTCGCTGGTTGCAGACGGCACGACGGCCGTTGCATCTGCCGCCCCGGCTACCCGTGCCGAGTCCGGCGCCGCACGTGCGAAGCCGGAGGCGAAGCCCGAACGGGCGCCCGAAGTGCTGGCGCAGGCGGAGCCGAAGGTGCAGCCAAAGCCCGAACCGAAGCCCGAACCGAAGCCTGAAGCCAAGCTCGATACGAAAGCTGAAGTCAAACCGGCACCGAAGGTGGACCCGGCTCCGGTCGACAATGCGCGCGATGAGGTACTGAAAGCGTTGCATGCGTGGGCGCGGGCGTGGAGCGAGGAAGACTTCAAGTCCTATCTCGCGGCATATCGCCCCGAGTTCAGCCCGCCGGGTCAGGCGCGCCGCGCATGGGAGAACGAACGGCGGAACCGGATCGTTGGTCGCAAGATCAGCGTCAAGGTGGAGTCGCCCCAAGTGAGCATTAATGGCGATACCGCCACTGTTCGCTTTCTCCAGCTGTATTCCTCGGGCAATCTGAATCTCAATACCCGCAAGACCCTCGTGTTCCGGAAGCAGGGTGGCAAGTGGCTGATCAGCCAGGAGACATCGGGTAGCTGATGTTGCTTGATCGTATCGATGCCGGTGCGCGATCCGCCTTCGGGCGTTTCGCCCCCGTAGGCGCTTTTTTCCTCTTCTGTCTTGCGGGCATGGTTTCCTGCGCGCCCGCTTCGGCGCAGGAAAGCAGGGCGCGCCAGCCTGCACTCGTGGCACCGGCCGATGCACAGCCCGATGCAGAGGTGATGCTCATCGAGGTGTACAAGGAACTCGGCGCGAAAGGACTCCGGTCTGCCCTGGAGAAGGCTGACCGGCTGGTCAGTGCCTATCCCACTTTCCACCTCGGACATCTGATCCGAGGCGATCTGCTCATGATGCAGACGCGTCCGGTCAAGAGCCTGGGTCCGACCGACGGTCCGAAGGACAAGCTCGAATCCCTGCGTGCCGAAGCGGCTGTGCGCCTGCGCTTCCTGACCGAACGTCCGGACCCGAGCCAGTTGCCGCGCGCCGTGTTGCGCCTGCGCGACGACCAGACGCATGTGCTGCTGGTCGACGCCAGCCGCTCACGCCTGTTCGTGTACGAGAATCGCAAGGGAACGCTGAAATTCGTGAGGGATTACTACGTCAGCCAGGGAAAGTACGGCGTGCACAAGCTGCGCGAAGGCGACCAGCGCACACCGGTCGGCGTGTATTACATCACCGGCCACGTGCCGGGAGCGCGCCTGCCCGACATGTACGGCCCGGGTGCCTTGCCGATCAACTATCCCAACGAATGGGACAAATTGCACGGTCGCGGCGGCTCCGGCATCTGGCTGCACGGTACGCCCTCGGACAGTTACAGCCGTCCGCCACTGTCGTCAGATGGCTGCGTGGTGCTGACTAACCC
>JAEZHR010000315.1 GCA_023416415.1 Pseudomonadota bacterium | reverse complement strand
GGACTGGCGCGCGCACTGTTCGTTGCGCGCGCCGCCGCTGCAGCACGCACTGCGAGTCCGCGCGTAAAGAACCCGTCCGTGGCCGCGCACATCGCGCAGCTGGCGGCCGATGTCGACCGCCGTCACAGCGCCTTCCCCGAACGCCAGGCGCTGCAGCAGGCGCGTCTGAAGCTGCCCCCCTTCCCCACCACGACCATCGGCTCCTTCCCGCAGACGCCCGAGATCCGTGCCGCGCGTGCCGCGTACAAACGCGGCGAACTGAACACCGCGAACTACCGCGCTGCGATGCGGCGCGAGATCGAGCACGCAGTGCGGCAGCAGGAATCGCTCGGGCTGGACGTGCTGGTGCACGGTGAAGCCGAGCGCAACGACATGGTCGAGTATTTCGGCGAGCAACTCGACGGCTTCGCCTTCACTGCCAACGGCTGGGTACAGTCCTACGGATCACGTTGCGTGAAACCGCCGATCCTGTTCGGCGACGTCACACGTCCGCGCTCGATGACGGTGGAATGGACGGCTTATGCGCAGAGCCTGACCGACAAGCCGATGAAGGGCATGCTGACCGGGCCGATCACGATTCTCCAATGGTCCTTCGTGCGCGACGACCAGCCGCGCGCGGACACGGCGCTGCAGATTGCGCTGGCGATCCGTGACGAAGTGGTCGATCTCGAACAAGCCGGCATCGGCATCATCCAGATCGACGAGCCGGCGATTCGCGAAGGCCTGCCGCTACGGCGCGCACAGTGGAACGCCTACCTGCAGTGGGCGGCCCGGGCCTTTCGCATTTCGGCATCCGGTGTGCATGACGAGACGCAAATCCACACCCACATGTGCTATTCGGAGTTCAACGACATCCTGCCCGAGATCGCGGCGATGGATGCCGACGTGATTACGATCGAGACCAGCCGCTCCGACATGGAACTGCTGCGCGGCTTCGGCGAGTTCAGGTACCCGAACGAGATCGGACCCGGCGTATATGACATCCATTCGCCGCGCGTGCCGGATACCGAAGAGATGCTGCGGCTGCTGCGCAAGGCGGCCGAAGTGATTCCGGCCAGCCATCTGTGGGTGAATCCGGACTGCGGCCTGAAGACGCGTGGATGGCCGGAAACGCAGGCGGCGTTGCGCAACATGGTGGAGGCGGCCCGGCGTTTGCGGGCCGCCTGAGGCGGATTCTGTCTGTCGTTCCCGCTTGCGCGGGAGCGACAGGTAGGCTCAAGCCGCCTGCTTTTCCTTCTCTTCACCGCCCAGCGCTTCGACGATGTCGGCGATCATCTTCGCCAGTTCGCCCGTCATCAGCGCGAAGTCGGTGTCGAAGCGCTCGTCATCGTTCTGCAATGCGGCGTCCTGGTTCTCCTTGAGCACGTCCAGCGGCGCCACACGCTTGATGGCGAGCGATTCGGTCAGCACGAACGAGACGCGGTCGGCCCAGGTCATCGCCAGACGGGTGCACTGCTTGCCGCTTTCGATGTGACGGCGAACGTCTTCCGGCTCCAGCGTGTGGCGCACGTAGCGCACGGTGGCCTTGCCTTCGGTGGTCGAGCGCAGCTCGGTGTCCTGGTCGATGGTGAAGCCGGCCGGGGCTTCATCGGCGGCGAGCCAGTCGGTCATGGCCGACAGCGGCGAGCGCTCGGTGCGCAATACGCCGAAGGGCAGCACTTCGAGGGACTTGAGCAGCAGCTTGAAGACTTCGTCGGCCTTGGCCGCACCGGAAGCATCGACCACCAGCCAGCCATTGACCGGGTCGATCCACACGCGCGTGCTGCGCTGGATCGCGAAGGCGCGCGGCAGCAGTTCGTCGGTCACCTGTTCCTTGATTTCCTTCATCTGCTTCTTGCCCGGCTTGAAACCCTGCTGCTCTTCGAGTTCGAGCGCGCGTGCCTTGGCGACCTGATTGATCACGGAAGATGGCAAGAGCTTCTTTTCGGTGCCGAGCTGCACCAGGAATTGCTTGTTCACCACGTGCACCAGGCGGTCGTTGCCACGCGGGGAAGTCCAGCCCTGGCTCTGCATGTCGTTGCTGGAGCACGGCGCGAAGGCAAGCGGAGCCAGCTTGTCTTCAAGCTGGTCGGCGGAAAGCGTCCAGGGAGCGGTGAGACGGTAGATCTGGAGATTCTTGAACCACATGGGAGGCACCTGCGAAAAAAACGAGGGGCCATTCTACCCGTCGGCCGTTTCCGAGTCTGTTACGAATGCGTCGAACAGGCCAAGCTGCGACAGATCGTCTTCCTCGGTCAGGCGCACGCCGACTCCGATCAGGCGCACCGGGCGTTCGGCGCGCAACCACGCGGTTTCGAGCAGGCGCGCGCACGCTGCAGGATCGACATTCGCGCTCACGCATTCAGCGGTCGTACGCCGGAAGTCGGAGAAGCGCAACTTGACGAACAGCTTGTGGATGCCGCGTCCGTCCTCGTTGACCTGCTTGCGCTGCATGCGCTTGCCCAGCTCCTCGATCAGCGGCGACAACGCACGCTGACAGGCGGCCAGATCCGGCAGGTCCTGGGCATAGGTTTCCTCGACGCTGACCGACTTGCGTTCGCGGTCCGGCTTGACGCTGCGCGTATCCACGCCGCGACACAGGTGATAGAGGCTGGTGCCGAACTTGCCGAAGCGACGCTGCAGTTCGAGCAGGGTCCAGCCGCGCAGATCGGCACAGGTGTGCACGCCGAGCTTGTTGAGCTTTTGCGCGGTGACCTTGCCGACGCCGAACAGCTTGCCGACCGGGAGCGCCGCAACGAAGGCGTCGACATCCTGCGGACGCACGACGTGCTGGCCGTTGGGCTTGTTCCAGTCGCTGGCAATCTTGGCAATGAACTTGTTGGGCGCGATGCCGGCCGAGGCGGTGATGCCGACGGTGTCGAAGATCCGCTCGCGGATTTCCTGCGAAATCAGGGTTGCGCTGTTGCGATGCTGGGGTGCATCGGTGACGTCGAGATACGCCTCGTCCAGCGACAGCGGCTCGACGAGTTCGGTGTAGTCGCGGTAGATCGCGAGAATCTGGCGCGACGCGGCGCGGTACTTGTCCATGGCCGGCGGCAGCACGATCAGATCGGGGCAGCGCTGCAGCGCCTGGGCGGTGGACATCGCCGAGCGCACGCCATAGTGGCGCGCCTCGTAGTTGCAGGTGGCAATCACGCCGCGCCGGTCGGCACGACCGCCCACCGCCAGCGGGCGACCACGCAGCGAAGGATCGTCGCGCATTTCGACTGCTGCATAGAAGCAATCGCAGTCGCAGTGGATGATCTTGCGCGGAGAGACGGACACGAGAAGCGAACAGGTAGGGACCGGTGTCGATTTTACCGGTCCCTCAACGGCGCTGCCGCTTCCGTCTCAGGGTGCTACTTGCCCATCTGCTGATCCATGATGCGGTCGGCCTCCCGCCTCTCATCGCGATACTCGCGTCGCGCCTCCCGCTTCTCGGCACGGTATTCGCGCCGCGCCTCACGCTCACGTTCGCGGTATTCCTCGCGTGCCTGGGCGCGCGCTTCGCGGGCCATTACCAGCGGATCGCCGCTGAGTTCGGCCGCTGACATGCCCCGGGTCGGCGGCTGGGTTTGTACGATGGTGCCAACGGTGTACTCCGGCGTGCGGCCGGATTGCGGCTCGACGGCGTTGCCGCCCGAGGTGGCCCCGGAGGCCGCTTCCGGCGCCGTCACGGGTGGTGTCTCGCGGTCGTCCTGCGCACGGTCGGGCGAGTACAGGGTCTGCGCGACGGCGAACTGGATGCCGGTCAGTGCGATGACAGCGCCCAGCAGGCAAGAGGTCCTTCTCATGATGTTCTCCTGAAAACAATTGGACGGCCGGCTGTTGCCGGCCACATGCTCAAGCGACTCAATGTGCAAATGGAAAGTTCCTCGAGTGCGCGCAAAGCGGTTTCTTTTGAACATGGGCAGTACGGGAGCGTCTTGGGGCACGGATATTGCTGCAGTTTTCGCCGGCAGCGATGCACGCTGCCACGCAACGAAACGAGGAGCACGACATGGCAAGCAGCACCCTGGACCCGGACAACGAGCCGATCCGCGATCGCATTACCGACCGTGGACGTGGCACCCGGCAACTGGGCCCGAGCGACAGCTCGGACAACGGCAGCGACGTGCAGGACAGCGTGCGCTGGACCGAGGAAAACGATATCGGCCTGGACAAGGGCACCACCGACGATCCCGACAGCGCGGCGGCGGACCCCAGCGCCGGCCCCGACCTGGGCGACGCCTGGCTGGATTCGGACACCGATTCGCACGGCAGCGGCGAGGCGGCGGCTGCGGGGCGCGATCCGGCCATCAGACCCGAGACGGCGGCCGACCGCATCGACTACATCGACGCGGACGAGGCGCCAGACTTCGAACAAATGGCCGGGGAGGAGGAGGCAGGCAACGAAGAGGTCGACGACGAACTGCCTCCAATCACCGAGACGACCCGGGTCCGCGCGCAACGCCACCAGAGCCGGCGCTGAAGCACGATGGCAAGGGATTCGCTCGACTGCATCATCATCGGCGCAGGCGCAGCGGGCCTGACCGCCTCCATCTACCTCGCACGTTTCCTGCGACGCTTCGTTCTGCTCGACGCCGGCGAAAGCCGGCTCGCGCAGATTCCAACTTCACACAATTACCCGGGCTTCGCCGGCGGCATCCACGGCCCGGATGTGCTGAAGCGCCTGCGCGCGCATGCCGAGCACTACGAGGTGCAACGGCTCGCTGCGCGCGTGCAGCGGTTGAAGCGCGATGCGCGCGGACAGTTCATCGCCCATGACGGGCGGCGCAGCTGGCGCGCCCGCACGGTGCTGCTGGCCACCGGCGTGCATGACGAAGCGCCGCCCTTTCCCGAAGTCGATCGCGCGGTGGCGAGCGGCTGCCTGCGCTATTGCCCGATCTGCGATGGCTATGAGGCGATCGACAGACGCGTGGCCGTGCTCGGGCACGGCAACAGCGGCTTGAATGAAGCGATCTTCGTGCGCCACTTCGCCAGAAGCGTGCACCTGTGTGCGATCGGTACGCCTCTGCGGCTCTCGGATAAGGCTCGTGCCCGGCTGCACGACGCGCGGGTCGATGTGCTTGAGGGACCGGTGACGGGCGTGGCCCTGACCGCGCAGGCTGCGCCGCACATGCAGCTTTGCCTTCTGGACGGCGGCCTCGCACCCTTCGATGTGGTGTATGCAGCGCTCGGCACGCGGGTCAACAGCCAACTTGCCGGCGATCTCGGCGCTGTGCTCTCCGAAGCAGGCGCGCTGCAGGTGGATCGCCATCAGCAAAGCTCGGTAGGCGGTCTGTATGCCGCCGGAGACATCGTCGAAGGCCTGAACCAGATCGCGGTGGCGATGGGGCAGGCAGCCGTGGCAGCCACGGCAATACACAATCGTCTGCGCGCTGGCGGTCCCTGACGATCAAGCCGTGTGCCGAGGAAGCGTCCCCGGCAGGATTCAGAAATCGCCTTCCGAAATCAGAAACTCGGTCAGCAACACCTGCTGGATCTTGTCCGTATCCAGGGTCTGATTCAATCTGGCCCGCAACCCGTCCTGAAAGGCCTGCAGCGCACCCGGCGCACGCACGTCCTGCGGATCGAGTTCGAACAGGGCGCGCTGCAAGGTAATCGTCATTGCGTCGCGCTGCTGCTTCGCCCACTCCATCTCGGTTGTGCTGACCAGCACGGCCACGCTGGCGCGGATCGAATGCCCGCCGTGGCTGATGGCCACCTCTTCCACGTACGTATAGCTCTTGGCATGGCGCTCGCGCTGCTCCTGTTGCTGGTAGAACCAGAC
>JAEZHR010000288.1 GCA_023416415.1 Pseudomonadota bacterium | reverse complement strand
TCGCAGCCGAAGCGCCGATCATGGCGGCGATGTCGGGATCGATTTCCGGATTCACGGACAGGACATGGATGATCACCTGGACTTCGTTCAGGTAGCCCTCGGGAAACAGCGGACGAATCGGGCGATCGATCAGACGCGAGGTCAGGGTTTCCTTCTCCGACGGACGGCCTTCACGCTTGAAGAAGCCGCCGGGAATGCGGCCGGCTGCATAGCTCTTTTCGACGTAGTCGACGGTCAGCGGGAAGAAATCCTGTCCCGGCTTGGCGTCCTTCTTGGCCACGACGGTGGCCAGTACGACGGTATCCTCGATCGACACCATCACGGCGCCGGACGATTGACGTGCGATCTCGCCGGTCTCCAGCGTCACGGTATGCTGACCGTACTGGAAGGTCTTGGTAACTTTATTGAACACGGTGTTTCCTTTCTATTTTTGCCGACAGGGTTTCAGGCGCTGCCGTTCGCCTCACCACAGGAGTTGTGCCTGCTTGCGCATCCGGCTTCACTGCCATCTCTCCAAAGCTTGCCGGAGCCAAATGACAAAAATGCCTGCATCAGCAAACTGACGCAGGCATTTCCGTATGATCAGCGCAATCTGGCAAGGGCTTGCGACTTACTTGCGCAGACCAAGCTTCTCGATCAGGGCACGGTAGCGATTCACATCCTTGCCCTTCAGGTAAGCCAGCAGGCGCTTGCGACGGTTCACCATCTTGATCAGGCCGCGGCGGGAGTGGTGATCCTTGGCGTGGGCCTTGAAGTGACCGTTAAGTTCGTTGATACGGGCCGTCAGAAGGGCAACCTGCACTTCCGGGGAACCGGTGTCGTTTGCGCCGCGCGCGTTGTCCGCAATGATGGCGGCCTTGTTGATGTCTTCTACTGACATGAGATACCTTTCACAGGCGATGCACGGAGTCGAAACCCCACACATCGTGAACGAGTGACAATAAACCTTGGTCAAAATGAACCAAGACGCGCAGTATATCGGAAAAACCCTGCTGCCTCAAATACTTGCAACACAACCCAACGCCGCACAGCGTCCGCTTCGAAATGCAAAAATCCCGTCTGCTTCATCGCCTGCCCCCCATTGCCGCCCTAGTTGCGATCACCGGGTGTGCCACCCTGTTCCCCGCCCCCATCAGACTCGGCGACTCCGAAGCCGATGTCATCTCCAAATGGGGACGACCATCGGCGCGCTACCAAATCGGCCAGACGACCATCCTCGCTTATCCGCATGGCGAACTGAATCAGCGCACCCTGATGGTTCGGATCGAGCCGAGCAAGGGGGCCACTTACGCGGAACAGGTCCTGACTGACGAAAAATTTGCCTCGATCAGAGTCGGCCAGACAATCCGTGACGAAATCCTGCACACCTTCGGCCCGCCCTACGAGACCTCATACCTCCCACTCAAGGACTACGAGGTCTGGACCTATGCCTACAGCGAGGCGAACACGTGGGACTCGCTGATGCACATTCATTTCGACCGCGCCGGGACCGTGCAGATGATGCTGCGCACCCTCGATCCCAGGCGCAGTGGAGACTGGTTCGGCCCCTGAACGCTGGGGCCGGCCCTACAGCTGCGGGTTGAGCTTTTCCGACTTCGAGTGCAGCTTGTTGAGCGCCGACAAATAGGCCTTGGCGGCAGCGACAACGATGTCCGGATCCGCGCCTACGCCATTGACGATACGGCCTGCCTTGGACAGACGCATTGTCACCTCGCCCTGCGCCTGAGTGCCAGTTGTGATCGCGTTGACCGAAAACAGCAGCAGCTCCGCCCCGCTCTTCACTTCGGTCTCGATTGCATTGACCGTCGCATCGACCGGGCCATTGCCTTCGGCGTTGCAACGCACCTCGCTGCCACCGACCGAAAATACCACCTGCGCCTGCGGCATTTCACCGGTCTCGGACCGCTGCGACAGCGAGACGAAGCGGAAGTGCTCGTTTTCGTTGGCCTGCTGCTCGTCTGCCACGAGAGCAATGATGTCTTCGTCAAAAATATCCGCCTTACGGTCGGCCAATTCCTTGAAACGCGCAAAGGCAGCATTAACTTCGGCCTCGGAATCGAGCGCAATGCCGAGCTCCTCGAGCCGCTGCTTGAACGCGTTGCGGCCCGAAAGTTTGCCGAGCACGATCTTGTTGGCCGTCCAGCCCACGTCTTCGGCGCGCATGATCTCGTAGGTGTCGCGCGCCTTGAGCACGCCATCCTGATGAATGCCGGATGCATGAGCGAAAGCGTTCGCACCCACTACCGCCTTGTTCGGTTGCACAGCAAAGCCCGTGATCTGCGAGACCAGCTTGGAAGCCGGCACGATCTGCGTGGTATCGATGCCGACTTCCAGGTTGAAATAATCCTTGCGCGTCTTGACCGCCATGACGATTTCTTCCAGCGCAGTATTGCCTGCACGCTCGCCCAGGCCATTGATCGTGCACTCCACTTGGCGCGCACCACCGATCTTCACGCCGGCCAGCGAATTTGCCACCGCCATTCCGAGATCGTTGTGGCAGTGCACCGACCACACCGCTTTATCAGCATTTGGAATGCGCTCGCGCAACGTCTTGATCATGTTGCCGTAAAGTTCAGGTACTCCATAGCCTACGGTGTCGGCGAAGTTGATCGTCGTTGCACCTTCAGCAATCACCGCCTCGATGACCCGACAGAGGAAATCCATGTCGGAACGACTACCATCTTCCGGGCTGAACTCCACATCGTCTGTGAACTGACGCGCGAACCGTACCGCCAGCTTCGCCTGCTCGAATACCTGCTCCGGGGACATGCGCAGCTTCTTTTCCATATGCAGCGGCGAGGTCGCGATGAAAGTATGAATCCGTTTGCGCGGCGCAGCCGCCAATGCTTCGGCCGCACGTGCGATATCCCGATCGTTGGCCCGCGAAAGCGAACACACGGTGGAGTCCTTGATTACGCCAGCGATGGCGCGAATCGCTTCGAAATCACCCGGAGAAGCAGCGGCAAAGCCCGCCTCAATCACGTCCACCTTCAGTCGCTCCAGTTGGCGGGCAATTCGGATCTTCTCGTCCTTGGTCATCGATGCGCCGGGCGACTGCTCGCCGTCGCGCAAGGTGGTATCGAATATGATCAGTTTCTCGGCCATGATGCTGCACTCCTCAGGAATATGCGCTTGAAACGCGGAATGAATCTTCGCCTGCTCTTGCCTCAACGGCATGAGCGTGTGACTGCACGAATTGTGGGGATAGGGGTTTTAGCGCGTGTTAACGCACTAGCAGAAATAGCGATAGCCGCAGGCCCGAACGGCTGCGGCTGGAGGGGAAGGATGCGGAAATGTCAATTTCGCGAAACATGAAAAGCAATATAAGCGCATTCGTGGAAAAGCGCAACAAGGTCTTTTGCCCGCAAGTGTACTCCCTGCCCCGCAGCCCTCCAGCCTTCGCAGATTGGCGAAGTTTCAGTGATGCTCGTCTTCGTGTTCACTGGTCTGAACAATGCTGACCGGTCGCCCTTTCATCTTGCGCCAGACAAAGACTGCGTAACCCGAAAGACCGTATAAGACGAACAGGCCGAACAGAACCTTGGGCGGATCGAAGGAAATCAGTACGAGTGCAAGCACCACGAGAAAGATGGCAATGAAGGGAACCGACTTTCGAAAGTTGATTTCCTTAAAACTGTAGAACGGCGCATTGGTGACCATTGACAATCCAGCAAACAGGGTAATGGCCCAGGCATACCAGCTCAGCTCCTCCCCTGCGAAGCCGATGTCGTCCATCAGCCATACGAAGCCAGTAACGAGGGCTGCCGCTGCCGGACTGGGCAGCCCCTGGAAATAGCGCTTGTCGACGACGCCGATGTTGGTATTGAAACGGGCCAGGCGCAACGCCGCACCAGCGCAATAGACGAACGCAGCAAGCCAGCCAAGCTTGCCCATCCCGCGCAGCGACCATTCATAGACCACAAGCGCAGGCGCCGCCCCGAAAGACAACATGTCCGACAGACTGTCGTATTGCGCACCAAATTCGCTCTGGGTATTGGTCAACCTTGCCACGCGACCATCAACGGTATCCAGCAGCATCGCAGCAAAAATCGCGACGGCCGCGAGATCGAAGCGCAGATTCATTGCCATGACGATGGCAAAGAAGCCACCAAACATGTTGGCCGTTGTAAACGCGTTTGGAAGCAGATAGATGCCCCGCCGGCGCAGACTGGGCGTCTCGCCCGAGAACTCCGCCTCAGCAGCGCTCGGGCGTTTGCCAGCGCGACCGATGCGCGAGAGCGCTGCATTGCTGCTCTTCGCCTTGCGGCGATTGAAAGTTGCCATTCCGATTCCGATGTATTCAGATCAAGGTGAGAGCCGGGTACGGCATTGATGGTTTCCGTCAAAACGTCCCCCCGCCTGCCGCCCTTGGCGGGGTGGCCGGGGTGGCTATTCTAGTCGACCAGCCACCAAAAGTAATCTTGGTGCAAGCTCGATCAATCAGGGCAAGCGTGCCCGCCCGACCACCCGCATCGTCAACGTAGTCTCCCCGGGTTCGAAACTTGGCACCTCAACGCCGCCTGCATCCATCGCCTTGGACATCATCATGCGCACAGCACCTTCGGGCGCGTAATTGCCATTGCCCTCGAAATCAACGGTCTGCAGTTCCATTTCGGCCAGGCTGCGTCCCATGGCCTTTGCAGCGGCTTGCAGGCGGTCGACCAGATTCGCATAGGCAGCTGCAATTTGCTGCTCCTGCAGCATTTTCTTGGTGTCTTCCTTCAATCCGAAATGAAGGCCATTGAGTGCCAGCACCCGCTGGGCAGTCGCCACGGTGCGCGGCAACGCGTCCAGATTGGAAGTCTTCATATCGAGTTGCTGGCCAACCCGCCACCCCAGTAGTTGTCGCTGCACCGCCTGTCCAGTCTGGGGCGGGCGCTGCGCGCTCCCCTCGTCGGCGTACACCGGATGGGTGTAATAGCCGCGTGTCTCGAGCATGGCTGTCGCATCCTCGCGCTTCAGGAGGGCGATTCCTTCCTTCATTTTCTGGTTCACGCGATTGACGGCAGCAGTACGGTCCTTGTCCTGCTCCTCGACAGCGAAGGTAACACGGGCCTCGTCATTGGCATGGCGCACCTCGCCATAGGCAGGGATGACAACGAGAGTGCCGCCTGTATTGATTTCGCCGACTGATTGGGCAAACACCGCGCCCGAGAACAGCAAGCCGAAAAGAAACGCAATAGGAAAAGAGAAAGGTCGGCCCATGCCGGTCTCCCAAAGTTGCAAAAAGGCGACCATTCTAGTCTTGCCTGTTGACCGCTGCTCGCCATTTCCCAAGCGATCAACCCGTTCGCCGGCACCTGAAAGCACATTCGCAACTTGTTGCGAGGATTTACGCCCGTGTCATCCTCACTGTCCGGCATCGTCCCCCTTGGGGACCCCCAGCAACTCCTCGATGTTCGCAAGCGTCCCCTGATCCTTGACCACTTGACGCAGCCAGTCATGCAAAGGCAGCCCCCCATGTTGCGGCCTTGTCGGCAAGGTAGGCAACCGGGCTATGCGGTTCGGTACGCCGAAAAAAATCGGCGACAGCACGCAACTGGGCGAGCGCCTCGGTACGGGAACGGATATCCCCAGCATGGAAGCCGCCGGCGACATCCGCCGAATTCGCGGCGCCCCCGTGCTGCGTTCCGGTCTCTTTCACCACTTTGGTTTCGCACGCATTATCGGCCATCGTTTCGATGTACCGGATTACGCTATCCAATGCATCCTTGGCCGCCGAAAAGCCCGGCCCGTCGCCACCCAGCAAGGTGCCAAGCGCATCTTCCAATGCGCAGAGCGAAGCGAGACAGTAGTGCGCGTCCTCGAGCAAGGCGTTATGAAACGCGCGGCTCGACTTCTGGCGTGCAGCCTCGATCTCTGCCAGACCGGGCGCGGCGCGGCGCGTGTCAGATGCATGCAGGCGGGTGTACTCGACGTCCACCATCGAGTACGCCGTGTGGCGCCCCTCGGTCAGTGCCATTTCCCGCACGAGCTGTGGCGAGCGCACAAGCAGCCATGACAGATTGCCGATACGCTGTTCGAGATCGCCATCCTCGGGAAGAGGATGCAGTGTCTCCCAATACCGGTTGCACAGGGCGGCGATCAGAACATAGCCATCACCAAGGCCTCGAAACTTCCACATCTTCGCGGCCGCCTCCGACAACCACACCGCCAGCCGTAGGTCCTTGCTGCGCGTGGCGATCAGCTCGGCGCACCGCTCTACCACCAGATTCCAGTCGGCCTCCTTCAAAGCACTGGTCCACTCTCCCTGCTCCAGCTCCGGGTCGTCGTATTCCCTGGCACGGGCAATGGAATCGAGCTCAAGCGAGAAAACGATGGCTTCACCGCAGGGCTTCTCTGCGTTGATCGGTTGCCCACTGTGATCACTCCTGGTTCTCCTGCTCATCAATTGAACAGGCGATTGCACCACATGGGTCAAATTTGGATGAAAACTACCGTGCCAAGTGGGTCAATTTTCAGTGAACGTCAACAGGCGGGGCATTGCCCGCGCGCGGCACGGATTGCGCCGCACGAGAAGGCGGGGGATATTCCGGGTCGTATATCGGTCCGGATTCGATGTCGCGACTTTCGAGGTCGGTGATAACCTCCTTGTCGTCCCAGAAGACCTGCTGGATATGATCGGTTCCAACCGTCACGTGCTTTCCCGGCCAGAAGTCGTGCGGATCGATGATGAGGTACTGGATCGACCAGTCGCTCTCGTCGAACAGAAAATCGACCACATGGCCAAGTTTGGCGTCACGTGCCGCGACCTTGTAGCCGGCGACCTCGTTGCAGCTTCGCAAGTGCTGGTCGCCCTTGCTCGCCTCCTCCATTTCCTTTCGGATCTCAAGCCGCTGCGGATCGTCATAACTCTGCTGCTCGGCCAAAACGGGCAGCACTGCGTAGCCCCAAGCGTACGGACCGCTCCAGTAGTAGGGGTAGCCGTAGTGGCGAAACAGCGCGGCTTCACCCTGGCGTGACACTGGCCGATGGCTTTCGATGCCGGGGCTGTCCTCGACCTTCTGGCGCGTCAGGTTGACATGCACGCGGCGTGCGTCCCAGTCCACCTCCGTGATCGCGATCGGCGAAATCAGGACATCGCGTCCGATCAGCCAGCCGCCCGTCTCGACCACCAGATAGCGCATCACCCAGCGTTCATCATCGAAGTAGATGTCGCGTACGTGGCCGATATCGCCGTCCGTCGCATGCACGGAAAGCCGTTCCAATGCGCGGGAATCTCTCAGCATGGGGGTTTCCATTGCGTGCCATCAGGTGTTGCTTTTCGGGTCGTCGGGATTTGATAGTGACGGCATGTCGCGCTTGGTTCGGCTGCAGGAAATCGCTTTCGACTCAAACCGATGCCACCCTGCCCAAGCGAATGAATGTCGTCACGCCCCCAGGCGCCATCTGTCGCGTCGTACTCACGATGCAGCGTCCCCGGTACGAGAGACGTCCTGTCCATGCCCACGCCAATGTCCAACCCGAGTTTCTGCTGCACCATGATTTTCTCTCGGCCAATCGGCGACCTGCCCTGCTGTCCACACGCTTGGGCGACGCGAAGACGTTCAAGTTCCGCGCGAAGTGATTGCCGCGCAGTGGCAAATCTGCTTCCGGCAATCACATTCTGATTCCTGCCAAGGCCGGGCATGTCCCTTGCACACCCATCCGGACTTTCAGATCGAACGGGGCCTAGCCATGACTTACACGGTCGGCGACTATCTGCTGAAGCGCCTGCACGAATGGGGCGTGCAGCGCGTATTCGGATACCCGGGGGATGGCATCAACGGGATCATGGGCGCCTTCGGACGCTTCGGCGGCAGAATGCAATTCGTGCAGGCACGACATGAGGAGATGGCCGCCTTCATGGCCTGCGCGCACGCGAAATTCACCGGTGAAGTCGGGGTATGTCTGGCGACATCCGGGCCCGGAGCGATTCACCTGCTCAATGGCTTGTACGACGCAAAAATGGACCATCAGCCGGTCGTGGCGATCGTCGGCCAGCAAAAGCGCGCGGCTCTCGGCGGGGAATATCAGCAGGAAGTCGACCTGTTGTCCCAGTTCAAGGATGTCGCTCACGAGTTCGTGCACATGGCCAGCACGCCGGAACAGATGCGACACCTCGTGGACCGTGCACTGCGCATCGCGCGCGACGAACGTACGGTCACCTGCATCATCATTCCCAACGACATACAGGACATGGAAGCCGTGCCGGAACCCCCGCACGAGCACGGCACCGTGCATTCCGGCATCGGCTACACCGC
>JAEZHR010000283.1 GCA_023416415.1 Pseudomonadota bacterium | reverse complement strand
GACATACGTCGTTGTTAATAAACCACCATTCCTTAGATGGGGCTCAGCAAGAAGCGACAGAATTGGCGATTCGCCAAGGATGCGAATCTGGAAGCAAGGGTCGAAGGGTAGGGAGGGCAAGGAAAGTAAGGAAGGCGCAAAGCCTGAGTCGATGGATATGTGAGTCCTCTGTCGCATCGTAATTTGCACGTTATACGTTCCGGCGAGGATCTCGTTATTCTGCTTGGCACTGGACGACGCATGACTTCGAACATGTTATCCATAACAGCAAAGCCGCTTAGCCTTGCCCAGCAAGGGCTTGTACACTGGTTTCAGCACGGGATGCAGGCGCCTGAGCTGCACTTCGAAGGCGACCCGGTTGGCGGTCATCGCTTTGAATTCATCCTGACGGGCAATTCAGGCCTCCTGTTCCGGCATCCTGCCAGCGCTTGAATAGCCGGCAGAAACAAGTACGGCATCGGGAGTTTGGTCGGATGCATAAGCTGTGGCGGATGAACGGGGATAGCTGTTGATCATGCCACGGCTGCATGTGCCTATGGAGAAGGAGCAAAATCGCTTTAGCGCTTTCGCCACCGCGCAATTCCCCTGCGGCTTCTGGCACTATGCGCCCAGAACGTTACCCAAAATGGAGTACATAGGGGGTACACGAGCGTCTCAGGATCAGGGGAGGATTAACCGACCTGAAGAAAGAAGGCGTAAGTGTTTGATTTGATGGCGCGGCTGGCGGGGATCGAACCCACGACCCTTGGCTTCGGAGGCCAATACTCTATCCACTGAGCTACAGCCGCGTAGGTGGACTACTGAGGAGGGCTGAAGGATACCGGTTTTCCCCGCTTCCGTCCATGCAAAACCCTTTCCCGCACGCACCACACCCCTGCCTTTGAGACTATAATCAAGGGTTTTGCAAGATGTTGCGCTGCAGTATCCGCCGGCCGTTCGCAGCGGCAGCGCCCCACCGGTTCCGTATACAGCATTGAGGGAATAATGAGCGACGCACACAACGAACACGAGACCCTGATCAAGACGCCTCGGCAACTCATCATTGCCGTGGCGTTCAGCTTTCTGGTCCCGATCATCACGATCATCCTGATCGTCAATTACGTTGCCAGCAACAACACTGCGGGTGCCGGTTCGAATGCGATGACGCCGGAATCCATTGCCGAACGTCTGCAGCCGGTGGCCGACGTCAAGTATTCGCTGGTCGACGCCAGCGCGCCGAAGCAGCTGATGGCCGGCGATGCGGTGTACAAGGCTTCCTGCGCGGCTTGCCATGACACCGGCGCGGCCGGTGCGCCGAAGCTGGGCGACGCGGGTGCTTGGTCGGCGCGTCTCGGCCAGGGTCAGGCAACAGTGGTCGGCCATGCGATCAACGGTCTGCGCGGCATGCCGGCCAAGGGTGGCAACCCGGATCTGGCCGACATCGAAGTCGAGCGCGCAGTGGTCTTCATGGCCAACAAGGCGGGCGGCAAGTTCAAGGAACCGGAAGCGAAGGCCGAAGCACCGGCGACAACCAACGAACCGGCTGAACAGGGTGCGCAAACCGCTTCGTCTACTGCCCCGCTCGCTTCGTCCCAGCCGACGCAAGCCGCTGCTGCGGCCGCTCCGGAAGCCAAGGCCGACGGCAAGAAGGTCTACGACACCGCCTGCATGGCGTGCCATACCGCGGGTGTTGCCGGTGCGCCGAAGCTCGGTGACAAGGCCGCATGGGAAGCACGCATCGCCCAGGGCGAGGCCACGCTGTACAAGCACGCGCTCGAAGGCTTCCAGGGCAAGACCGGTTTCATGCCGGCACGCGGCGGCTCCTCCGCCTCGGACGCTGAAGTCAAGGCAGCCGTGGATTACATGGTGGCTGCATCGAAATAAGGCCTGCTGGCCAGATCAAAAAGCCGACCTGCGTGGTCGGCTTTTTTACGTCCGCAGATTGAAGCAGGGTGTGCTGCGCGGATAAATCTTGGCTGGCAGCACCGGCGAATCATCCGGCGCTGCCCTCCTCCCTGCCCCTCTCCTGCAGGCATGAGAGGGGCTCCGCCCCCAAGATACCGAGCGCCTCGATATCATCCTCCCGCCTCACTGCCGGCAGGCGTGCTCATCGCGGTGCAGTCGCCGGTTCGCCGGATTGCGGCACCTGGGATGCTCCCGTGTTGGAAGACCCATAGCCCGGCGTCCCGGTCGAGGCGCCACTGGATGGCATCGGCTGCTGCTGTCCGTAGGTGACCTGAGACTCCGCCACGAAGATCTCGACGCGCCGGTTGCGCGCCCGCCCGTCCGCAGTGTCGTTGGATGCGATCGGCTCGCGTTTGCCGCGACCTTCGATGCGGATGCGCTGCGGATTCACGCCGCGTGCGCTCAGGTAATTGCGCACGCTGTCGGCACGAGCCAGCGAGAGCTGATCGTTGACGGCGTCGCTGCCGGTGCTGTCAGTGTGACCGATGATGGTGATGCTGGTGTCCTGGAATTCGTTCAGATTGGTGGCGAAGCGATCCAGCACTTCCCGGAAGTTGGGCTGGATATCGGCACGATTGGTGGCGAAGGAAATGTCGCTGGGAATTTCCAGCTTGAGCTGATTGTCGGCGGTCTGGGTCACTTCCACGCCCGTGCCTTCGGTTGCCTGCGTCATCGCCTGACGCTGCTGTTCCATGCGCTTGGACCAGACGTTGCCGATCACGGCGCCGGCCGCACTGCCGAGGACAGCGCCGGTGGCTGCGCGCCGCCCGCCGCCGGGTCCGGTGACGCCCCCGAGCACGGCACCCACGCCAGCGCCGATGCCGGCTCCTTTGGCGGTGCCGCTTTGCACCGCGTCCATGTTGGCGCAGCCGGTCACGGCGACGGCGACGGCCAGCGCGGGAATTGATAGTCGAGTGAGCATGTTCCCATCCTCATGAT
>JAEZHR010000210.1 GCA_023416415.1 Pseudomonadota bacterium | reverse complement strand
CATCAACGTCACCAGCGGCAACGCGCTGGCAGCCCGTCTGGCCAAGTCGGCGCTCGACCTGGGCATCCCCATCCATACGTCCAGCCCTGCAACCCAAATGCTGTTCGAGAACGGTCGTGTGTGTGGCGCGCGCATCGATGGCAAGGACAGCCTCTGCGCGGTCCGCGCACGTCACGGCGTGGTGCTGGCCTGCGGCGGCTATCCGCACGACGTTGAGCGCATGACACGTACCTACCCGCATCTGCAGCGCGGCGCCGAGCACGTGTCGCCCACGCCCAGGTCGAACACGGGCGATGGCATGCGCATGGCCGAGCAGCTCGGCGCCAGCATCGAGGAACGCTACCCCGAAGCGGCGGCCTGGATGCCCGTCTCGCGCGTGCCTTATCCGAATGGTGAGGTAGGCGTCTTCCCGCACCTGCTTGACCGCTACAAGCCAGGCGTGATCGGCGTGCTGAAGAATGGCAAGCGCTTTACCAATGAATCCGAGTCCTACCACGATGTCGGCGCTGCGCTGATCCGTGCCTGCTCGGGCGAAAAGGAAACGGCGATGTGGCTGGTATGCGACAAGACTGCGATCGCCAAGTACGGGCTCGGCTATGCCAAGCCGGCGCCCATGCCGCTGGCCGGGCATGTGCGCAGCGGGTATCTGATCAAGGGCGCCACGCTGGCGGAACTGGCGAGCAATGCCGGCATCGACCCGGCCGGCCTCGAAGCGGCCGTGCGGGAGTACAACGAAGGCGCCGTTTCCGGAGAAGACCGTCAGTACGGACGCGGACGCTCCGCCTTCAACCGCTATCTCGCCGACCCGGAACACAAGCCCAACCCGTGCGTGGCGCCGATCCGAAAGGGACCGTTCTACGCGGTCAAGGTCGTCATGGGAGACCTCGGGACCTTCAACGGCATTCGCGCTCTGCCCACCGGTGAAGTGCTCAAAGCCGACGGCACGCCGATCGACGGCCTGTACGCAGTCGGCAACGATCGCGCCAGCGTCATGGGCGGCAGCTATCCGGGCGGCGGCATCACCCACGGCCCGAACATGACCTTCGGCTATGTAACCGGCAACCATATTGCCGACCACGCTACTCACAAGGAGGCTGCATGAATCCTATCGCCCATCCTTTGGTCGACCATCGCATCTACACGATCCGCCTGCGCAAGATGGGCGAATTCATCGAGGTGTTCGACCGCCTCGCCATGCCGATCCTGCTTCAGACGCTCGGCAATCCAATCGGCATGTACGTCAGCCAGGTCGGACCGCAGAACCAGTTCGTTCACCTGTGGGCATACAAGGACCTGGCAGACTACGACGCGCGCAGCCGTGCACGTGATGCGCATCCGGATTTTGCCGCCTACCTGAAAGCGTCCGAGCACTTGATCACTGCGCAAGAGAACCGTCTGATCCGTGCCGTGGACATTCCCAGCCTGCGAGGATGGAAGCGATGATGCCGATCGTTATCGTTACCGGGGCGGCCGATGGCATCGGCTGGGCCACCGCGCGGCGCCTGGCTGAAGACGGCATGCGCGTGGCACTGCTCGATCTCAGGCATGAAGCCGTTCAGACACGTGCGGCACAGCTCGGCGCCGACCACTTCGCGCTGGAATGCGACGTCACCTCCGAGGAGAGCGTGGACGCCGCCTTCGCAGCGATACGCGAACGGGGTCGGATTATCGGGCTTGTCAACAACGCCGGCATCGGCGACCAGACCGGCCCCAGCACCGAGCAAAGCGTGCAGGAGTTCGATCGGGTACTCGCAGTTCACCTGCGCGGCACCTTCCTGATGAGCCGCGCGGCAGCACGCGCAATGCTGGAGAACGAAGGCGACAAAAAGGGCGCCATCGTCAATCTCGGCTCGATCGCCAGCCTGAGCGGACTGCCCACACGCAATGCCTACAGCGCTGGCAAGGCCGGCGTGATCGGAATGACGCGCGCAATGGCCAGCGAGTGGGCACGTTCCGGCATTCGCGTCAATGCGGTCGCGCCCGGCTACGTGCGGACCGCGCTGATCGCGGAGCTCGAACGCAAGGGGGCAGTCGACGCCGCCGCCATTCGCCGCCGCAGCCCGATGGGGCGCATGGCCGAGCCTTTCGAGGTCGCCAGCGTGATCGCCTTTCTTCTCGGCGACTGCGCCAGCTATGTCACCGGAGCGGTACTGCCGGTCGATGGCGGCTGGACGGCATTCGGCGCCACCGAAAATATGCTGGAGATGCCAACAACGGACGGGGCCTGAGGCAGTCAGGCTGAAGCATCGGTGACCAGGCCGGCATGCCAATGGCTGCCGGCCTGCCCGCGCACCAATCGCGCTTCAACCCGTCCTTGCACCTTCCTGTTCCTTGCTTTCCGTTCCCTGCATCCTGATCACTCGAATATCCTCCCATGCAAAAAATCAGACTGGCCGTTATCGGTGCCGGCGCCATCGGCCGCACTCACATCACCCATGCCCATGAGCACGAACTGATCGACCTGGTCGCCATCGTTGACGCCGCGCCCGCGGCGCACGCGCTGGCTGCGGAGCTGAACATCCCCGCATTCGAGGATACGGGCACGATGCTCGCCGCCGTGCGTCCCGATGCCGTCATCGTTGCGACACCGAATCCAACGCATGCCGACATCGGCGTACAGTGCCTTGAATCCGGCGCCGCCGTACTGGTGGAAAAGCCGATCGCCGATACGCTGGAAGATGCGATGCGTCTGTGCGAAGCAGCGCAACGCACCGGCAGGCCGCTCCTTGTGGGCCATCAGCGCCGGCACAATCCTGTCCTGAGACGCGCACGGGATATCATCGAATCCGGTCGTCTCGGCAAGCTGGTATCGGCAGTCAGCATGGCCTCCTTCCTCAAGCCCGATTCCTATTTCGAGACTGAATGGCGTCGCAAGAAAGGTGGCGGGCCGATCCTGATCAACCTGATTCACGACATCGACCTGCTGCGTTTTCTGATGGGCGAGATTGAAAGCGTGCAGGCCACAGCATCCAACAGCGTGCGCGGCTACGAGGTGGAAGACACGGCGGCCGTGATCCTGCGTTTTGCGGGCGGCGCCCTGGCAACGCTGACTGTTTCCGACGCGGCGACCACACCATGGAACTGGGATCTTGCCACTGGCGAAGTGCCGCGCTTTCCTCGGCACGACGTCAACACGCATTTCATTTCCGGCACCCACGGCTCGCTGACGCTGCCGCGCATGGAGCTGTGGGACTATCGTGGCACGCGTGCGTGGACCGAACCGCTGACTCTGGAGCGCACCGCCCCCCTCGCCGAAAATCCCTTCACGGAACAGCTGCGCCACCTGCACGCCGTCCTGCATGGTCAGGAATCGCCGCGCTGCAGCGGGCAGGACGGCATGCGCACCCTGCAGGCCACACTGGCGGTGGCCGAAGCGGCACGCACTTGCGCGATCGTGCGCCCGCAGGAGATGGCCGTTTCACGCTAATTGCATGGTCCATACGGGAGCCATGCACAGGGCCTTCCGGATTTCCTGCTTTCTCCGTTCCCATAAAAAAAAGCGCTCCCGGATGACTCCGGGAGCGCACAGATCCATTTGAAGGATGAGAAACGTTGCGGGTATCAGGCGACGTTGAAGCCGACGATAGGCGCGATGATGTTGTTGAACGCCTCCTTGCCCTGCTTGCCAGCACGCTGAGCCCACCACGGCACGATGTTTTCCTGGCTGATCTTGGTCAGCGTGGACTGCCATTCGGTCGGCCCCGGCACCTTGATCGTCATGTTGTGCTTGCGCGCCGCTGCCAGACCGTTATCGACGTTTTCCTGGCCCATGGCCCAGCCGCGGTCGGTCAGTTCCGGCGCGATCTCGGTGACGACCTTTTGCAGGTCGGCCGGCAGCCGCGACCAGCCCTTCCTGCTGGCCACGATATAGCAGCCCAGCGGAGCGATATTGATGTCGCTGACATGCGCGGCGATTTCCCACATCTTCATGCCTTCGACCCATTCGAAGCCGGTGATCAGGCCGTCCATCAGACCGCGTTGCAGCGCACTGTAGACATCCGAGATCGGCATGGAGATCGGCTCGGCGCCGAGCGCCGTGACGTAGCGCGCCTGGGCCGGGGAGAACACGCGGATCTTCTTGCCGCGGAAGTCAGCCAGGCTGTTGACCTGGAACTTGGTGAACACTGGCATCGTGCCGTAGGAGAAGGTCGCGATCGCACGGCCGCCCATCAGGTCCTCGCGCTTGGTCACCAGCTTCTCGGTCCAGGCGTCATAGATCTTGCGCGACTGTTCCGCGCTCGACACCAGCCCCGGAAGATCGGTTGCTTCCATGGTGGGGAAGTCACCGGCCACATAACCGGTCAGCACTTCGGCAACGTCGATCAGCCCGGTCTTCATCACGCGCAGCATTTCGGTGCCGGTCAGGCCGAGCTCCGGAATCGTGGTCAGTTCGAGCGCCATGCGGCCGTTGGTGCGCTTGGGCAGCTCTTCTTCCAGCCATAGCCATTTCTTGTACTGTGCGCCATTGCGGTGCTGGAGCACCGCCTTCCAGGTGATTTCCGGCTTGGCCTTCGCGTGCCCGATCATCGGAAAGCCTGCGGCAAGCGTAACGGCACCGGCAGTGCCGAGGAATGCGCGACGGCCTGGCTTGGCGACCTTCGCGATTTCGTTCTTGATTTCTTTCATCTTGTGTCTCCTGACGAGGATTGAGCAAGGGGGCGCCACTTTAGGAGGGCTGTTACTTCATTGCGTGGACCAGAGCCATTGCAATCTCTGGCCAGGCGATGATTGCGCCGAGCACGACCAGCATCATGATCGTAAACGGCAGGGTACCGATGTACAGATCCATCATCGGACGGCGTTCGTGGCTGGCGTCGATGCGGTTGCGCATGCCCTGAATGACGAACAGGTTCATGCCTACTGGAGGGGTGATAAGAGATACTTCGACCATGATGGTCACGATAATCCCGAACCAGACCAGATCCACGCCCATTGCGTTGAGGATGGGCACGACGATGGGCACCGTCATCACGACCATCGCGAGGCTTTCCATGAACATGCCGAGAATCAGGTAGATCAGGCACAGCGCGAGGATCAGTTCGATCTGGGACAGGCCGAGGCCGAGCGTCCACTTCGACAGGGCGTTCGGCACGCCACTCATCGACAGCACGAACTGCAGCAGGAAAGCGCCGACCAGGATCAGCATGATCATGCCGGTCGTGGCGGCTGTATTCGTGAACGCCTCGCGCAGCATGGTGCGATTGACCCGGCCCTTGAGCAAGGCGACCACGAAGGCGCCCAGGGTGCCAAAGGCCGAGGCTTCGGTCGCGGTAGCGATACCGGCATAGATCGTCCCCATGACAAGCCCCAGCAGTACCAGGATGGGCAGAATGGCGAACAGGCCGCGCATGGCGCTGATGGCAACCAAGGCAGCGCCATTGATGCGCGGCGCCTTCTCCGGCGAGATCATGGCCGCCACCAGGACCACGAACATGAAGGCCACCATCATCACAAGGCCAGGAACGACGCCTGCGATATAGAGCTCGCCAATCGAGACTTCCGCAAGCAGGCCGTAGACGATCATGATCACGCTGGGCGGAATCAGGATGCCGAGCGTACCGCCAGCCGCCAGCGACCCGACGGCCAGACGCTCGTCGTAGCCGTACTTGCGCATTGAAGGCATGGCAGCGCCACCGATTGTGCTGGCCGTGGCGACAGAGGAACCGGATATCGCCGAGAACATGCCGCTGGCGAGGATGTTGGTATGCAGCAGTCCGCCTGGCACGCGCGCCATCATGCGCGCCAGCACCGCATACAGTTCATCGGTCACGCCCGAGCGCAGCAGCAGCTCGCCCATCAGCACGAACAGCGGTACCACGATCAGCGTCGAACCGCTGGTCACGTTCCATGGAATGTGACCGAAGAACTCCCAGACATCGCCGATGTGCATCAGACCGATGAACAGGGCCGACAGGCCGAGCGCGACCGCGACGTGAGAGCTCAGGGCGAAGAGGACGAACAGTATCGCCAGGGTAGTGATGACGGTTGCATTCATGCTTGTTGCTCCAGAGCCATTCCTTCATTGCCATTGACGATGGCCTGCAACAGCATCAAGAGCGATTGCAGCGCCAGCATCGAGAAGCCGATCGCGGTGGCGACCTGCGGCACCCACAACGGAAAGTCGATCATCGATTGCGGAACCAGTGCACTGATCTCCCAGGAGGCGTAGGCCATCTTGAAGGCCTGCCAGCCGAGAACGGCAGCGAAGAAGCCGATTGTTGCGAAAGCCAGCAGGCGCAGGAAGGCGTTGAAGGATTTCGGGTACACGGGTGCGAGGACGTCGATGCGTACGTGGGCATCCACACCCAGTGCGTGCGCAAGTGCCCAGGTGCCGCCAAGCGCCATGAGCAGCGAGGCGATCTGGTCGGAGAAACCAGTGTAGGGGCCGCCCAGGTTACGGCTGACTGTCTCGAAGGCCATGAAGAAGGCCAGCAGCAGGAACAGGAGGCCGCAAAGCCAGCCCATCGCGGTGGTGAGCGCATCCATGCGGCGCGTCAGGGTGTTCAGGGAAATGCTTTTCATCGTTTCGTCTCGGGTTTGTTTTCACCGATTCCATCCATTGCGGGAACCGGTTGTTGTTAATTCACGCTGCGACCAGGCAGGACATGACGCAGGCGGCAAGGCTTTCCTGTTTTCTTCCTCCTCATCCCCAAGTCCGGGCGAAGGCTGTCGGCTTTCGGGGCGGCCGCACGGCGTGGTCACGCCGGCTCAGCATCCCGGCCATGCCTTGGGTATCGACACCAAGCCCGGCGGCGCGTCCCCGCGCCGAAAGGTTCCATATGTTCATGCGCCGGACGAATCACTTTGCAGCTGCGGATTCAGCCGTCGAAATGGCGTGGCCGGAACAAGTGCCCGGTGCAATGTCCAAGTCCGCCACGTCGCGCGTTATTCCTCGGCCGCGTAGTACGCGAGCGTTCGGGCAATGCCTTCGGCCATCGATGTCCTTCCAGCGCCGGGAAGGATCTTCTCGAGGTCAGGATTGTCGGCTGCCGGCCGGATCGGCAGCGCTGGCCCTTCGACTCCCAGCAACGCACGCGGACACTGACGCACGATCTCGTCCACGAATGCCTGGACACTCGCCACTTCACCCATCATGTTGAAGACGTGCGCGCCTTCCAGCGGAGTGCATGCAGCCAGTGCGAACGCACGCGCTGCATCTTCCACGTAGACAAAGCCCGTCTGGCCGGAGAATTGAATCGCGTAAGGCTCGCCACGAGCTGCTGCACGGCAGGCCAGACTGGGGCCGGCGCTCAGGCCGCCCTCGCGGCCCGGGCCGTACACCACGAGCGGACGCAGGCCGATGCTGGCAACCGGTTTGGCTTCGCCGGCATCTCCCCAATAGGCACGGGCCACGCCCTCACAAGCCAGCTTGAAGGTCCCGTAAAGCGTGGCCGGTTGGGGGGTGGCGGCATCGTCCGGGCCGAACACGCCGGCGCTGCTGGCATAGGCAAGCTGCCGCCAGGATTCCCGGCGGGCGGCTTCGAAGATGTTGATCGTGCCGAGCAGGTTGATGCGCGCTCCAAGCACCGGATTGAGCCGGCACAGCGGCGTCAGCACGCCGGCAAGATGCACCGCGGTGTCGCATCCGGATGCGGCCGCCAGCACCGAGGATTCGTCGGCGATGTCGCCGACATGCCATTCAAGTGCTTCAGCAGCAGGGCCGACGATATCGTGCAGCAGGCGGGGCTCGTGTCGAGTATCGAAGATTCGTGCGGTGTGCCCCATTTCCAAAAGGGCGCGCACCACCCAGGCGCCGAGAAATCCGGCACCCCCGGTAACCAGTACGTGCATGAAAAACCTCGATCAGTAGGTCGCGCGACCGCCCGAGAGGTCAAAGCAGGCGCCGGTCGAGAAGGAACACTCCTCGGAAGCCAGCCACGCAACCATGCTGGCCACTTCGTGCGGCTTGCCTGTACGGCGCATCGGAATCTTGGACAGGCTGGTGTCCAGCGCCTGTTGCGTCATCTGCTGTGTGAGCGTGGTTTCGATGACGGCAGGCGCGATGCAGTTCACCCGGATCGGCGTGAGCGCCAGTTCCTTGCCCTGCGATTTGGTCAGCGCGATGACACCAGCCTTGGCGACCGAGTAGGCTGACATGTCGGCATTGCCTTCCTTGCCGGCAATCGATGCCAGGTGCACGATGCGACCGAAGCCCGCTTCAAGCATCGGCTTGACCGCAACGCGGCTGCACAGGAAAGCACTGGTGAGATTGATATCGAGGGTGCGCCGCCAGTCCCCGAGCGCATAGTCATGTACCGGCATGCAGGGGCCGGTGACGCCAACGCTATGCACCAGAATTTCGACACGGCCGAAATGCGCCAAGGTGCGTTCCATGGCAGCAGCAACGCTCGCTTCATCAGCCAGGTCCGCAGCGATGCCAATGGAACCCGGCAGACGCGCGCAGAGGGCATCAAGACCGGCACCATTCAAGTCCCACAGGGCAAGCTTTGCGCCCGATTGCGCCAGACGCTCGGCCACGGCCTGACCGATTCCGCCACAGGCTCCCGCCACTACTGCGACACGGTCTTGCAAGTCAA
>JAEZHR010000181.1 GCA_023416415.1 Pseudomonadota bacterium | reverse complement strand
GTCGCTGACTGCGGCTACCAGGCCGCGCACCTTGCCGCGCGTATCGAATTCGGGAACGTACATCAGGCGCATTGCGTAGCATCGCCCATCCGGTGCCGGTACCCGCACTTCCTGTTCGCAGGGCGTCCCGGCGAGTGCGGTGTCGATGTACTCCCGAAGCAGCGCAAAGCCGGCATCGCCGACCAGATCGGGAATGCGTTTCCCAAGCAGATCGGAAGGCGTCAGGCCGAAGCGCTCGCCGTAGGTACGGTTGGCGAAGCTCAGCCGGTAATCGAGGTCGCACTGGGCGATGAAGACCGGGGCAGCGTCGGTGACCAGATGCAGTTGCTGGACATGCTGACGCAGGCGCTGCTCGTTGTGCCTGCGTTCGCTGATGTCCATCACCACGACCGAAAAGCCTTCAATCCTTCCTTCATCTCCGACGTCCGGCGTATAGGCAACCATGACATGACGATTCCCGTCGTCCACGTCCAGTTCAAAGCGCACATGCTCGCCAGCGAGGACGCTCTTTATGTATGGCTGGATGCTTGCGTAGACCGACGGCGCCAGAATTTCGTTGAGGTGCTTGCCGATGATTTCGCTGCGAGGCCGGGCGTAGCGCTGCTCGTGAGCGGCGTTGACGAATCGATAGCGCTGCTCGGTGTCGACATAGGCGATCAGGGCCGGCATCGTGTCGGCGATCAAGCGCAGGTAGTCATCCTGTCGACGCAGCGCTGCCCTGGCCTGGCCTTGCGCATTGAGCGCGCGCACCACGACCATGCGGGTGGCTGCGCCATGTTCGAGAAGAGGCGCAACCGTGATTTCGGCATCGACCATGCGGCCATCAGGCAGCTGCAAGGTGCGCTGGATCGACGCCGGCGGGCAATCATCGAGGACGGCCTGCAGCCCGGCTTCCGATTGCCCGATGTCCTCGACCGGTGTTCGCAACAGCGCGTGCAGCAAGGCGCCGCGCAGCTGGGCGACCGAGCTTGTCCCGGTCAGATCGGCAGCAACCTGATTGGCTCCGATGATCTTGCCGTTCTCGGTCAGGAAAAGTGCCTCGGCACAGCTCCTGAAGCGCTGCCGACCACGCAGCGCTTCGGGTTGCGCTTCATGCTGCGAAGCGCTTTCGGCTGTGCTGGCCGTCTTGCGTATGGCCACGCCATGCACATTGCGCGATCTCGCGGAACGTGAGGCGGGCCGGTTTGTCGAGGTCATGATGCACGAATTTGCTGAGAGCGATTTCTGACGGCGTGCACCCAGGCGCGCAGGTGCCGGTTCGGGATGGCTGCCTGGCTATGCCGTCTTGCTGTCGACATCCGGCAGGCCGTTGAGCTGCAGCTTGCTCAGGAATCCGGAGAAATCTGCGCCGACTGTCGGGTGCTGCAGGCCGTACGCGACCGAGGCCTCCAGATAGCCGAGCTTGGAGCCGCAGTCATAGCGTGTGCCGCGAAACTCGTAGGCCAGCACCGTTTGCGCGGCGAGCAGGGAAGCAATGGCGTCGGTAAGCTGGATTTCGCCGCCGGTGCCCGGCTGTACCGTCTCCAGATGATCAAAGATTTCCGGAGTGAAGATGTAGCGGCCAACCACCCCCAGCGTGGACGGAGCCAGTTCAGGTTGAGGCTTCTCGACGATGTCGGCGATGCGGTGAATGCGCACCCCCATGGACTGCGGACGCACGATGCCATACTGGCTGGTGTCCTCAAGCGGCACGTTCTGTACGCCGACCACCGAACTGTTGTGCTGTGCGTAGAGCTCGGCCATTTGCTGCAGCACCGGGACTTCCGCATCGATCAGATCATCGGCCAGTACTACCGCGAACGGTTCGTTGCCCACGAGCGGGCGTGCGCACAGCACGGCATGGCCCAGGCCGAGTGCTTCGCTTTGGCGTACATAGGAATAGTGCAGATTGTCCGGCAGCAAGGAGCGGATTTCCTGAAGCAGCTTGATCTTGCCGTGCGAGGCCAGCTCGGACTCGAGTTCGTAGGCCTTGTCGAAATGGTCCTCGATGCTGCGCTTGCCGCGCCCGGTGATGAAGATCATTTCGGTGATCCCTGCCGCGGCGGCTTCTTCCACCGCGTACTGGATCAACGGCTTGTCGACGATGGGCAGCATTTCTTTCGGCGATGCCTTGGTCACCGGCAAAAAGCGTGTTCCCAGGCCGGCAACGGGAAAAACTGCTTTGCGAATCCTGTTCATTGTCATTCCTCTTCATTGTTGATACGGGGCAGGGCAGGACTGGTAACGTCGAGGGCAAGCGCTTCGGCGAACATGTCCGGCAAACCTTACAGCTGCCGAGCGTTTTTACATGCAGCCGGCTGGCGACTCCATGTGGCGAGCGCACAAGCAGCACTGTGGCACTCGCCTTGCGCGCTTTCCATGATGTCGCTTGCCCGCCGTTTCAATCTCCGTAGAGCATGAAACGTACCCACAGCTTGCCGATCCTTGACCAAGTGGCCGTTGAGGCAAATCAGCGAGGTGCGGTGCGGTGCTCGGTATAGTTGCTTCGCATATTTCGCCGCTCCCGGATGCGCTCGGCGCGTGCCTTTGCGTGCGTTGTTCCTTGCGCTGCATGGCCTGCCTCAGGCGGCATGCCTCTTGCCTTGGCTTCCAGCATGCAGTGCGACCGGCACTGCGCACGGAGAATGCATGGCTTCCACTTTTTTTGTCCTTTCCGACCAGTCATGGGACTGCGCCTGTCTGCCCTCGAGGCATCTGTTGTTGCGGCTGGCACGCCAGCATGCAGTGGTCTTCATCGAAGCGCCGCGCCACCATCCCGGACATGCCTTCCTGCAGATGGACGAGCCGCAGCCAAACGTGCGGGTCGTTCGGCTGCACACGCCGGTTCAGGAGTCCGGATTTCACCACGGACAGCTTGCGCATTTGCGACCCCTGCTGCGAACGCTGGAACGCGAGTCGTCCCATGCTGCGATGCCTGGGCCGGACGCCGGAAACGGCGAAATCGTGGCCTGGTTCTGCAATCCGCTGGCTTTCCCGCTGTTGCCGGAGCTTGATGCCGCGCTGGTGATCGCCGACTGCAGCGAACGGCCGCTCGTGCCGCCCCTTGCACAGCAAGGCCTGCGCGAGCAAGAGCATGCGCTGCTGAGTACTGCCGACCTGATCCTGACGGCCGCGCCAAGTCGCTTTCGCGAGCTGCGTGCTCGGCACGCCCATGTCCACTGCCTGAGTCCGGGGACCGAGGTGCGCCACTTCGAGCCTGCGCTAGATCGCGCCAATTCGCATCCCCTGCATCGCGGCATTCCCGGGCCGCGCCTGGGCTACCACGGCGTGATCGACGCGCGCATCGATCTTGACCTGATTCGCCACGTGGCCGACGCACACCCGCGCTGGCAGATCGTGCTCGTCGGGCCGGTGGTCGGCATGCCCTTGGATGCCTTGCCCAGGCGTGCCAACATCCACTATCTCGGCCCCCAGCCATATGAAGAACTCCCGCGCTTTCTCGCCGGCTGGGATGTCTGTCTGCTGCCGTTCGCGCAGAGTGCCGCGGGGGACATCAATCCGGCCGTGACACTGCCTTGCCTGGCGGCCGAGCTGCCCGTGGTGGCCACGCATCAGCCGGATCTGCTGGAGTGCCATGGCTCGGTCATCTCGAGCGCAGCCAATGCCCGCGACTTTGTCACGGCCTGCGAGCGCGCCTTGCTGGCGGGGCCGGAGGAGCGCACGCGTCTGGTGGCGGACATGCGGCGTTTGCTTGCGCTGGCATCATGCGACGCGAGCGCGGCCGAAGTTGTCGGACTGTTGCGCGTGGCGCGGCAACGCAGGCTGGATGCGCTTGCCGGGCAAGACGTTGTACATACAGTGCAGGCGTTCGCTGCGACGCGGCCGCCCCAGCCCGGTCTGTCGCCGCACGCTGGCGATCCTGGTGCATCAGTGATTATCTGACGCGACCGGAAGCGGGCAGGCCGGCGAGTTCGTGCAGCAAGGGGCAGGGCTGCGCCTGGAGCTGCACCGAGGGCTATGCTTGCAGCTCCTCGCAACAGGGGGCTGCGCGAAGCCGACGCCGCGTCAGTGCCGATCATTCCCTTCGAACTTGTACGACGATGACTACGCCGATCGCAGCGCCCGACTGGGAGGTACTGTTTTCGTTCAGCGTGCCGGCTGTCGAGATTCTGGTGCGCGGCAGCGTGATGTATCTGTTTCTGTTCACCCTGTTTCGCTTCGTGATCCGGCGCGATATCGGCTCGGTGGGCATTGCCGATCTGCTGATCCTCGTGATCGTGGCTGACGCCGCGCAGAACGGCATGTCAGGCAGCTCGGAAAGTCTGGCGGACGCCATGTTGCTGGTCGCTACCCTGATCGGCTGGAACGTGCTGTTTGACTGGGCGAGCTATCGCTTCCCTTCGTTTCGCGCCTTCGCACAACCACAACCGCTCAAGCTGGTCGAGAACGGGCGCATGATCGCGCGCAATATGCGGCGGGAGTTCATTTCCGAGGACGAGCTGTGGAACAAGCTGCACCAGGAAGGCATCGAGACTCTGGATCAGGTCAAGGTGGCCTACATGGAGGCTGATGGCCAGATCAGCGTGGTGCACAAAAAGCAGGGCACATGATGCACATGACTCATCCTGTGCATGCGTGCCCCGAAAATCCGAACATGGCCGGGTCGGATAGGAGAGACGGTCAGGCGCGCCGTGCGATGCGGCGCAAGCGGGTGGCGCCATGCGGGCGACGCACGGTCATCGTGCTGCGTCCGGCAGAAGCCATCGTCTCGTGCAGGCGCGGCCGCAGGAAGGCGCGCCGCAGTTCGTCACTGTCCAGCATGCCTTCAAGCAGCGCCTCCTCGATGAACTCGCTGTCGTCCTCCTCGTAGCCGTCGCAACCCGTGACCTGCATCTGCTTGAGCGACTTGAGCGGCTTGCGCGGAGCAGGCGGCGCGCTGCGTCGGGACCCAGCGCTGCACGCCAAGGAAGCGGATGCGGAGGTTGAAGATCGCGTGGCCGAGCGCACAGGTTCCGGAGCGCTGCGGTGCATGCGATGGCTGCCTTCGAGGTTCCAGCGCAAGGTGTTGAGCACGATCGACTGGCCGTGCGGAATCAATGCTGCGAGGTGCTGGCGTGCCTGGATCACGACATAGGCGATACCGATCTTGCGCGTGCGGCGCAGGGTTTCCCGCAGCAGTGCGTAGTCCTGCTCTTCGCCCGGAGCGGGGGCGAGGAAGTAGGGGGTTTCGAAATAGTCGGGCGGGATTTCCTGTGCCTCGACAAAGGCCAGGATGTCGACCGCCTGGGTCAGGTTTTGGCCGGCGGCGGGCGCCGGATCTGGATACGAGGTCACAGGCTGCCTTTCTTCATGTGTTGCTTCAGTGGAGGCTGCGAAGTTGCGTACGCGCCACCACCACCACCTCCTCCGCGGCATCGTCCGCCGTGAAGCCAAGTTCGTCGCGCAGTTCGAGCCGGCGCTCTTCCATCTCGGAGGCGAGTTCGATCAGATCGAGGTCGGACTTCTTGATTTTCGGGAACAGCTCCTTTTCCTCTTCTTCGATGTGGTGCAGCATGTATTCGCCCAGCACGGTGAATTTCGCGTCATACAGATCGTCGTCCGGCTGCATCGCCGACAGCTCGGTAATGAGCTGGCGTCCCACCGCGTGCTCGACGCTGGCTTCGTCGATCAGTTCGCTTTCCTCGATGGCATCGCGCGCCGCGGGATAAAACAGTTCTTCCTCCAGCTGCGCATGGATGGTCAGTTCCGCACATGCGGTTTCCACCAGCAACTGCTTGTGATCATCGACGCGCTCCTTGTTCCTGATCTTCTCGAACTCCTCGAACATCTTCTTGAGCTTCTTGTGATCGCCCGTCAGCAGGCGCAGCGCATCCCGGGGCTGCTTGCGAGAGCTTGCACGCCGGGTGCCTTGTTTGTTGTCTTGCTTCGTGCTGTTGGCAGGTTGTGCCGAATTCCTGGGCATTGTTTCTTCCTCCGGGTACGGTTCCGCCGGAATATCGCAAGCTCTGTGCCACCGCACGCCGCGCAGCAAGCCGGCTCCGGGGCGGCTGCTTCGGTCCGATCGAACGACTGGCGGGAATGAATTGCATGTCGCTGCGGTAAAACCTACTGTTGAAACCCGCGGTCGGAGCCGGAGAAATGATGGTGCGCGGGACTGCCGCGGCACAGGGTCCGGACGGATGGTTCAGATCGGGCTTGCGGCGACCAGCGCCGGAAGCGTGGCGACGCAGTCCCCGGCGCCATCGAGCAGTTCCAGCGCCGCGCGAGCCACCCGCTCGGGAGTCACGCCCGCCAGACACCGATGATGGCCTTGCGGGCAGATGCTCTTGTAGCAGTAGCGGCAGGGAACGTCCTCGAACAGCACGCGCGCTGCAACCTGCCAGGGCGTGTGCTGCGGATTGGTCAGGGCGTAGAGATCGACCACCGGCGTGCCCAGCGCAGCAGCCAAGTGGACCGGGCCGGTGTTGTTGGAAACGAGCACATGCGCATCGGCCACGAGTGCGCCAAGTTCCCCCAGGTCAAGACGTCCAACCAGGCTGTGACTGTCGGGCAGGCCGCTGCGGATTTCCTCGATCAGTGCGGCTTCGCCAGCGCTCCCGCTGAACACCAGCGGCCGCCCGGCCGACTGCGCGATCAGTTGGGCGGCCGCGCGAAACTGTGCGGGCGGGTAGCGGCGCGAGGCCGCGCTTGCTCCCGGATGCAGCAACACATAGCCGCTGGAAATACCGCGTGCGGCGAGCAACTTGTGCACGCGCGTCCGCGCCTGGCCGGGCACCTTGAAGGACAAGCTTTCATGCTCGCGGCAGTGCGCGCCCACGCTGGCCACGAGGTCAAGCTGGCGACGCACTTCATGGCGCACGTGGTGCTCGGGTTCGGTTTCGGGTATCCAGTGCGTGAGCAGCCGATAGGGATTTTCCCTGCAGTGTGCAAGGCGCAGCGGAATGCCTGCGAGATGGCACATCAATGCCGCAGGCAGCGGATTCTGGCTGTAGACGGTGAAGATGACGGCTGCATCGAATGCACCTGCACGCAGCCGTTCGATCATCGACAGGTCGGTCTGCGCATCGGCCGGACCGCCATGCTTGAGCCAGGGCGCGGCATGGACGATGGTGTCGTCGATCTCGGGCACATAGGCTGCCACCGACGCACCGCCGGGCGAGGTCAGCAGCGTGACGTGGCGCTGTCCGTCCGCGCGCAACGCGCGCAGCGCGGGCGTTGTCATCAGCACGTCTCCAAGATAGTCGAGACGAACGCAGAGGATGCGCCGTGCGCGGTGCCATGCGTCGATGCTCATGGCCACGCACTGAGTCGACTGGCCTGGACGGCGGCAAGCCCGGCGATGCGCCGGGCTGCGGTGTACAGATCGGGGGCGATGATATCCGGGAGGCGCAATGGCGTCATTTGCCATTCTGTTTCATTGCCATTGTCGATCAGCGCACTGCGGCAGCCGGCACGGTGCCCGGCTTCGATGTCGTTGAGAATGTCACCGATCATCCACGACCGCGCGAGGTCAATGCCGTGTTCGGTCGCTGCGCGTGCGATCAGACCGGGCATCGGCTTGCGGCAGGTGCAGGCGATGGCATAGCGCGCAATCGCACCCTGTTCGTGGTGCGGGCAGTAGTAGAAGCCGTCGAGTGCGACACCGTACGGCATCAGCAGTGCGGTCAGACGCGCGCGCACCGGGCCGAGCGCGGCCTCGGGAAAAAGGCCGCGCGTGACACCCGACTGATTGGTGA
>JAEZHR010000169.1 GCA_023416415.1 Pseudomonadota bacterium | reverse complement strand
ACGTGCTGCAGCGTTTCGAGGCCCCGCAGCCGGCCGCGGCCGCCGGAAACGCAACGGGCCCCCGCGGGGGCCCGTTGCGTTTCCGGCGGCCGCGGCCGGCTGCGGGGCCTCGAAACGCTGCAGCACGTGGCTGGTCATCCCTTTGGCCAGCTCCTCCTCGCCGAAGAAGACAGTTCCGACACCATCCTTGCGCAGCAGCTGCGATTCTTCTTCGCTGTGCGTGCGCACCACAATTTCGATTTCCGGGTTCAGCGTACGCGCGATATCGGCCATCTGGCGCACATTGAGAGGATCGGGTGTGGCGATTACCAGCATGGCGGCATTGGCGATGTGGGCCTGAATCAGCACGGCGGGTTCGGACGCATCGCCCGAGACGGCGGCAATGCCCTTCTTGCGGAGGTCTTCGACGACCTCGCGGTTCTGCTCGGCGACGACATAGGGAATCCCGCGCGCCTCCAGCGCTGTTGCGATGCGCCGGCCGACCCGTCCATAGCCGATCAGCACGACTTGACCTTCCAGGTACTTGCGTTCCGTGCTCATCGGCAGCTCGGCATAGGGGTCCTCGCGCTGTTCCAGATTTCGCGCGAACTCCGAGCGTGCAAGAATCCAGCGGCGCAGCGGTTCGATGCCGGCAAAGAGCAGGGGGTTCATTGCGATGGACATCAGCGCCCCCGCCAGCACCAGGCTCATGCCTTCCTGTGGCAGCAGGCCGAGCGTCAGCCCCAGGCCCGCGAGGATGAACGAGAACTCGCCGATCTGGGCCAGACTGGCCGATACGATCATGGCCGTGTTGAGGGGGTAGCGGAAGGCCAGTACCAGCGCCAGCGCCACGGCCGACTTGCCGACGATGATGATGGCAACCACGCCAAGTACATGGACCGGCTGTTCGAGCAGGATGGCCGGGTCGAACAGCATGCCGACGGAAACGAAGAACAGGACCGAGAACGCGTCGCGCAGGGGCAGGGACTCCTGGGCCGCGCGATGGCTGAATTCGGACTCGCGCATCACCATTCCGGCGAAGAAGGCGCCGAGCGCGAAGGAAACGTGAAAGAGCTCGGAAGCGCCGTAGGCGATGCCGATCGCAATGGCGATCACTGACAGCGTGAACATCTCGCGCGAGCCGGTGCGCGCCACTTGCCAAAGGACCCAGGGCAACAGGCGTCGCCCGATGACCAGCATGATCGCGACGAAGGCGGCAACCTGCGCCAAGGTCAGACCGATCGTTGTCCAGATGCCGTCCGTGGCCGCGCCGGCAGGTCCGCCAGTCCCGCCAAGTACCCCGGCCAGCGGTGGCAGGAGCACGAGCACCAGCACCGTGGCGAGGTCCTCGACCACCAGCCAGCCAACGGCGATGCGTCCGTTCATGCTCTCCAGCACACCCCGCGCTTCCAGCGCCTTGAGCAGCACGACGGTACTGGCGCAGGACAGTGAGACGCCGAACACCAGGCCGCTGCCCCAGCTCCAGCCCCACCACCATGCGAATGCCATGCCCAGCAAGGTGGCCAGACTCATCTGCAAGATAGCGCCGGGAACCGCGATACGCCGTACCGCAAGCAGATCCTGCAGCGAAAAGTGCAGCCCGACGCCGAACATCAGCAGCATGACGCCGATCTCCGACAGCTGCGACGCCAGCCCGACATCGGCCACGAAGCCGGGAGTGCCGGGGCCGATGATGATGCCCGCCAGCAGGTAGCCTACCAATGCGGGCACTTTGATGCGTTCTGCGATGAATCCGAGGATGAGGGCGATGCCGAAACCGGCAGCGATGGTGGTGATGAGGGAAATATTGTGTTCCATGCGGGTCCGTGGCGTGGCACGCAGCCCGGGAGGCTTGCGCGAATGGCATCCCGGTGGGGCCGGGTATGCGCAGAGTCGGCGCCGTGATTGCTTTCAGCGTGGTGGAAATTTTGAATTGATTGACGGCAAGCGTCAAGGTTTCTAGACTTCGCCTGACAGTTTTTTTCATGCAGGAGGGCGATTTGCACCGTCAGCGCATTGCCTATTTCCGGGCCGGTAGCCTGGATGCGCTTCCCTCGTTCCAGCTGGAGCAGCTGGAGGAACTGAGGCATGAGACGCCGGATTTCGTCTATTTCGACGAAGTCGCCGCGCCGGGCGATCCCCGGCCAGCGCTGGATGCGTTGCTCGCGCGCGTGCGCAGCGGCGACACGGTCGTCGTGCCCAGCATGGACCGTCTTGCGGTCAATCTGGAGGAACTGCGAGGTATCGTGCTCAAGCTGGTGCGACGCGGCGTGCAGCTCGTGTTTGCAAGAGAAAAACTGTGTTTCAAAGGTGGCGATGCGGAGACGGCGCGCCTGCTGCTGTCGGCGATGCAGGCGTGCGCGCAGTTCGAGCGCGCATTGCTGCTCGAACGTCAGCGCGAGGGCATTGCGCTGGCCCGCGAACGCGGCGCCTATTGCGGGCGCAAGCGGGCGCTGACGAACGATCAGGCGCAGGAACTGCGGCAACGCGCCGCAGCCGGCGAGCCCAAGGCGGAACTCGCGCGCGAATTCGGCATCAGCCGAGAAACCCTGTACCAGTACTTGCGCAAGGATTGAGCGGACGGCCCGCCTGGTTTTGCGGCTTCAGGTCGCGCCGGGCGCAGCCGCAGGCTGCCCCTGCATGCGTGCCGCCTCGCCGGACTCCTGCGGCTTGGCACACAGGCCGTTCATGATCAAGGCGACATTGCGCTCGGCGATCTCGCGTGCGCTGAGTTGTCCGGCCGGGTCGTACCAGACCGCGATCCAGCTCAGCATGCCTGCGATCGAGAAAGCGGTGAGTTTCGGATCGCAGGGCGCGAACGTGCCTTCCTCGATGCCTTCCTGCACCAGCGTGCGGAACTGGCGGTCGATCTTGGATTTCAAGGCGCGCAAGTGCGCGCGCGAGGCTGGGGGTAGCGGGTCTTCACCCACGCGAATCAGGCACATTCCGAAGTTCATGGTCACGATTTCGGCGTACTTGTGCATGACGGCGACGAGCTTTTCCTTCGCCGTGCCGCCGGCACGCGTGACTTCGTCGGCTGCGCCCACCACCATCTCCAGTCCGATACGAACGCATTCGAACAGGATTTCTTCCTTGTTCTTGACGTAGTAGTAGACCGTCGGTTTGCTGACTTTGAGCCGCTCGGCGACTTCATCGAGCGAGGTGCCGTGAAAGCCCTTTTCGTTGAACAGCGCGGCGGCGGTGTGCAGTACGGCAAGCCGCTTTTCCTCGCGCAGCTCTTCGCGCGACTTGTCGCTGTGCCACGGAGACCTGAACTTGGTAGCTTTCATTTTTCCTTGCTTGTGTGCGACGCCGCGAGGGCATTCTCCCGATTTTCGGGGATGAACGGGGTTCTCACGGCGACCTGATGGGCTTCAATGCTACTCCACAGTAGAAATTGTTGCGAGGGGTTTGTGTTTTTACGGAGTTCATATATATTTACTTGAAAGTAGGATAAAGCGGCAAAAAAAAAGCCGCAATAAAACATGACCGTGCATACCGGCCTTGCGGATACCGTAGCCGGACAGTGACATGGCGCGACTCAAAAAGCCCTAACAAGGGGGAGACAAGAATGCTGATCCACCATGCAAGGAGGAGATGCGACGCTGCGCATGCTTCGGCTGCTCCGATCGCTTTGGCCTTGCCGAAGGTCGAGCGCGTCCTGCACATCGCATGCACGCTGCACGTGATCCGCGAAGGAGGGCATCGATGAGTGCCCCTCACATCCCGGTGCTTGAAGTGGAGAAGGTCACGCTCGCATTCGGCGGCGTGAAGGCCATCAATGGCGTCTCCTTCCAGGTCGAGCCCAACACCATTACGACGGTCATCGGCCCCAATGGGGCCGGCAAGACCTCGCTGTTCAATACCATCTCAGGCTTTTATCGTCCCAGCGCAGGCAGCATACGCTTCAAGGGCGAAGCCATCGATCATCTTCCCGCGCCGGCGCGCGCCAAGCTCGGCCTGGCACGCAGCTTTCAGAACATCGCGCTGTTTCGCGGCATGACCGTGCTCGACAACATCAAGCTCGGACGGCACGCCCATCTGAAGACCAACGTCCTCGATGCGCTGTTCTACTTCGGTCGCGCCCGTCGTGAGGAAGTCGAACTGCGTGCGGACGTCGAGGAGCGCATCATCGATTTTCTCGAGATCGACCATATCCGCAACGCACCCGTTGCTGCGCTGCCGTACGGCCTGCAAAAGCGCGTCGAGATGGCGCGCGCACTGGCCATGCAGCCGCAGGTGCTGATGCTCGATGAGCCCGTGGCCGGCATGAATCGCGAAGAAACCGAGGACATGGCACGTTTCATTCTCGACGTGCGCGAAGAGTGGGGCATCACCGTGCTGATGGTCGAGCACGACATGGGCATGGTGATGGACCTGTCGGATCACGTTGTCGTGCTCAACTTCGGCGAGGTGATTGCCGATGGCACGCCGGCCGAAGTGCAGCGCAATCCCGAAGTGATCCGGGCCTACCTCGGCTCGGGCGATGTGGCGGACCTGCGGCGCAAGTTGCGCGGCACCGAGGCAACGGAGGCGGCAGCATGATCGACTGGATGTTCCTGTTCGAAGTGTCACTGGCCGGCATCGGTGCCGGCGGCCTCTATGCGCTGGCGGCGCTGGCCTTCGTCATCATCTACAAGGCCACACGCGTGGTGAACATCGCGCTTGGCGAAATGCTGATGATTGGCGCCTATGCCTTCTTCGCGTTCGCTGCCAGCCTCGCCTTGCCGATCTGGCTCGCGGTGCTGGGGACGATTGTCGTCGGCAGCATCCTTGGTGCGGTGGTCGAGCGTCTGATGATTCGACCCATGCTGGGC
>JAEZHR010000159.1 GCA_023416415.1 Pseudomonadota bacterium | reverse complement strand
TGCTTGAGCGAGTCGCCGGCCTGATAGCCGCGGATGCCGGCGAAATCTTCGGCGCCGTGCGGGCCACGGTCTTCCGAGGCGCAGGTGCCGGCCAGCGGCAGCGGTGGGGCGTCGTTCTCGGGGCGTGGATACACGAGCACGCGTGCATCCGGCTGCCAGTAGCTCCAGGCGCGCAGCAGACCGAGCGGGAAGCGCGTCTGCAGGCGCACCCGCGGTGCCATCAGCCAGCCGCGCCGGGTCGCGATCGTGGAAAGCACGGGGCTTGCGGCAGACATGGCCGGCACGTCCACGGCCTGGGCCGGATCCGGCTCCCGCCCTTCATGCACGAAGTCGAGCCAGATCGCATAACGGTCCTTGCGTCGGCGGTTGGCCAGGTGCAGCTCGAAGCGAGCCTCTTCGCCGGTAAAGACGGAAGTCGCGCGGCCTGAGGACAGGTGCAGATGGGCCAGGTTGCGGAAGGTCAGGTGCATGTCGACGAAACCGACTGCCGCGAGCAGAAAGGTCAGGCCGAAGCCAAGCGAAAGATTGTAGTTGACCGAGCCGATGAACAGCACGACCAGCATCAATCCGTACAGCAGGCCGGCATGCGTGGGAACGATGAACACGCGGCGCTGATGCAGGAAGATTTCGCCGGGCTCGGGGCCACGCAGGCGAAACAGCCAGCGGCTCGCGTGCCGGCGGACGCCGTGTTCGAGTCGGGCGTAGGCGGACAGCGATTCGCTCACACCGGAACGGATTTCATCAATTGCAGAACCATATCGCGGCTGGCGAGCGCGGAACTGCCACCGGCCTTGAGCGGGCGCAGGCGATGCGCGGCCACCGGCACCAGGACGGCCTGCACGTCTTCCGGAATCACGTGATTGCGGCTTTCAAGGGCCGCCCAGGCGCGCGCCGCCTGCAGCAACGCAATCGATGCGCGCGGACTCAGACCTTCGGCGAACATGCCGTTGCTGCGCGAGGCCTGTGCCAGCGCCTGCACATAATCGACCAGTGCGCCGGAGACATGAATTTCCTTCAACGCCGCCTGCGCCGCCAGCAGCTCTTCCGGCTGCATCGCGGTCGGCAATTCACGCAGCATCGCACGTCGGTCCTCGCCCATCAGGAGGGCGCGCTCGGCGGCAGCATCCGGGTAGCCGAGCGAGATGCACATCAGAAAGCGATCGAGCTGCGACTCCGGCAGCTGGAAGGTGCCGATCTGGTGCGTCGGATTCTGGGTCGCGATGACGAAGTAGGGGCGAGGCAGCGCGCGTGTGACGCCTTCGGCCGTGACTTGCCGCTCTTCCATCACTTCCAGCAACGCCGATTGCGTCTTCGGTGTCGCGCGGTTGATCTCGTCGGCCAGCAGCACCTGGGCAAACACCGGACCCGGATGGAACACGAAGCCGCTTGTTTCGCGGTCGAACACTGAAATCCCGATGACGTCGGCGGGCAGCAGGTCGCTGGTGAACTGCAGACGGTTGAACTTCAGTCCCAGCGTAATCGCCAGCGCATGCGCCAGTGTCGTCTTGCCGACGCCCGGCACATCTTCGATCAGCAGGTGGCCGTCGGCCAGCAGGCAGACGAGCGCCTGACGGATCTGGATATCCTTGCCAACCACGACCTGCCCCACCTGCCTGGCAACCGAATGAACTTTGGAGAACATGCGTATTCCGAATCTTCGCCTGCACCGAGGCAAGGTGTCGATTTTATGCGAGAACGCGGACGTGCCGGCAGACAAAGGGCAAGTGCCGGTGCAGGCGGCAGGTAGAATAGCGCCTTGCAATCCAGTCAGTGCGCTTATGTCCATCCAATGGTTCCCCGGTCACATGAACGCGGCCCGCAAGAAAGCGGCCGAGTCCATGGAAAAGATCGATCTCGTCATCGAAGTCCTCGACGCCCGTGTGCCCCAGGCCAGCGCCAATCCGATGATCGAGGAGATGCGCAAGCATCGTCAGCGTCCCTGCCTGAAGATACTCAACAAGAGCGATCTCGCCGATCCTGTCGCCACCAAGGCCTGGGTCGACTACTACAGCGGCCGAAAAGATGTTCATGCAGTCGCGCTCAGCTGCAAGAAGCCGGCTGATGTCGCCAAGGTGCTTGGCCAAGCGCAAAAGATCGCGCCGCATCGGGGCACGGCGCTCAAACCGCTGCGCATGATGATCATGGGGATTCCCAACGTCGGCAAATCGACGTTGATGAATGCACTGCTGAAGCGGCGCGTTGCAGCCGTCGGCGACGAACCCGCCGTCACCAAGGCCCAACAGCGGCTCTATCTCGGAAACAACATGGTGTTGGTCGATACGCCGGGCATGATGTGGCCGAAGATCGAACACCCGACCGATGGCTTGATGCTGGCGGCCAGCCATGCCATCGGGGTCAATGCGATTATCGAAGAAGAAGTTGCCACGTTTCTCGCAGACGTGTTGCTTCAGCGCTATCCGAAGTTGCTGACGGCGCGTTACGGGTTCAAGACGGAAGGCATGGACGGCGTGGCGGTCGTCGAGGGGGTGGCGATGAAGCGCGGTTACCGAAGCAAAGGCGGCGAGATCGACTTTGAAAAAGCAGCGCACACCTTGTTGCAGGACTACCGTACCGGAGCTTTAGGTCGGATCAGCCTCGAGACACCCGAGAGCCGCGCTCACTTGCTCGCGACCTACCAGCCTCCGGTGAGTCTTGGCGAGTCGCCCGAGGACGCGTCTGACGAAAGCTGAAGCGCGTTGCGTATCGCGGGTTGCCTTGCGCCGTACGCTGTGCCCCGGTTGTGATAAGCAGGCGTAAACCCGGAGCAATGACGTCCCAGCTCCTGCGGTTGAGTCCCTGATCGACGGGGCCAGCGGGGCGCCGCCGCGACTCGCCTTGGCGCAGGCGGCAGAGCGGATTCCATTCGGTACCCAGAAGAGAATGCCACTCGGCTTCGAACGATGCGTGTTGAGTGGGTCGGTGTCATGCGACCTGGACATACGATTCGCGCCGATGGGGGTGATGCAGGCGTGTGCCCCGGTCTAAGCGGCGATCCCCCATGATTCCCCTCGTGCCTGCGCGCCGACCCCGGCTCCCGCGGCAGGCGCCTTCATGACCCTGCCGCCCACAACTTGGGCACTTCCGGCTGCAACACAGACGCCGTCCTCATGATTGCCATCTCGCCGCAAGCGAGTCGCATCGTTGACGGGCGTACCCGGGACAGGCTTATCCGGTTCCGATCACGGATGACAGATTTGCCAGCCAAGCGGCTTTAGGTTCTCATTGCGCGGACAAACAAAAACCCGCACGAGGCGGGTTCTTGTTGCAACTCGGAGGGCAGGCCCGCCAAAGCGGGCCGTGCGCGACCGGACAATTACATCATGTCCATGCCGCCCATGCCACCCATGCCGCCCATGCCGCCCGGCATTGCCGGTGCCGGCTTGTCTTCGACCAGCTCGGCCACGGTGCAGTCGGTCGTCAGCATCAGGCCGGCGATCGAAGCAGCGTTTTGCAGAGCCGAACGGGTCACCTTGGCCGGATCCAGCACGCCCATTTCGACCATGTCGCCGTACTCGCCGGTTGCCGCGTTGTAGCCGTAGTTGCCCTTGCCTTCGATGACCTTGTTCACCACCACCGAAGCTTCTTCGCCGGCGTTGGTGACGATCATGCGCAGCGGCTCTTCGATCGCGCGCAGCACGATCTTGATGCCGGCTTCCTGATCGGCGT
>JAEZHR010000157.1 GCA_023416415.1 Pseudomonadota bacterium | reverse complement strand
GCGACGGTCTTCAGCGTGGCGTCATGGGAGGTGAAGGCATCGCCGTTCGGATACAACGTGACCGAGGCGCCGGCTTCGAGATCGATCGCATCGGCGACCGGCAGTGTGATCGCCAGCTCCAGCCGCGCTGGATCGGCCAGGGTCAGCACCCGCTCGCCAATGGATACCGCGCGCCCCTGCCAGTCGTTGACGTCGGAGAATACCGCCACGCCGTCGCGCGCGGCCTTGACCTGCACGCGGTCGAGGAGTTGCTGTGAATAGTCGAGGTCGAGCGCCTTCTCTTCCAGCTGACCCTGCTTGACTGCCAGCTCACGCTTGCCGCGTTCGTCATTCAGGGCCAGTTGCGCGGCCTGCCGGTACTCCTCGGCGGCCAGGTCGTAGGCCTTGCGGGTGACGCTCAGGCGCGAGCGCAGAGCGGTGGTGTCGAGGTCGAACAGCGCGTCGCCGGCCTTGACGGCCTGATTCGGGCGCACGTGGACGCGGTCGATGACGCCGTCGAGCGGCGCGCGCACCAGGAAGGGTTCGAGCGGCACCACTTCGGCCGGCGCAAGCATGCTCATGCGTACCGGGCACAAGGCGACGGCCGCGAACACGGCTGCGACCGCCCAGCGTCGCTTGCCGGTCTTGAGCCAGTCGCGCGCCCATTCGGACCAGGTGCGTTGCGGAACGAAGCGTGCCAGCGCATGGCCGTAGACGTGCGCCAGTTCGTTGACCAGCGTCAGGTCGTGCTGCGCCCATTCCTCATCGCGTGCCAGCAGCAGGACGCCGACCAAGCGCCCGCCCGGGCCGGGCAGGGGCATCAGCAAGGCATGCGGCGGCAACCAGCTTGCCCAGTCGTCGCCCAGGTCCCGCGGCAGGTCGGCGGCATGGAGGACGCGGCATGAGGCGGCAGGCTGCGCCAGCAGTTCGCGCGCTACTTGAGACAGCCATTGCACATAGGGCGCCTGCGGGTCGGGCTGGGGCAGGCCGGAAACGGCCAGCACTTCGGCCGGAAGCCGATGGTCGAGCGCATGCGGGCGTGCCAGCGCCGCCTGGCGATAGTGGCACAGCTGGCGGGTTTCATTGACGGCGATGAAACCGAGCGCGGCAGCGTCGGCTGCGTCGCGTGCCCGTCGGCCGAGTTGCAGCAGCTCGGCCAACTGGCGCGCGGCGGGTGCGGACTGAACACGGACGGGAGGGGCGGGATGATTCATTGCTGCATGGTAGCTTGGATGTGCGGAGGCGGGAACGCGTCGTGCCCTGCCCGTGTCGTTCACGCGTCATTCCTGCCTAGGTGGTGGCAATGCGGGGTGTGGCCGGCCGTCCAGATGCTAAGGACCTTTCCGCTCTTCGAGGAAACGCCCCCGTTCAACCGGATGATTGCGGCTAGTTCCCACGCTTGAACGAGGCCCAGCCGCTCATCCCCGGCAGCAGCTCGGGATGATTGCCTTCCACTTCGCCGGCCAGGGAAATCGACTGGCTGACCGGATCGATGCGTGCGCCGGTGCGTACCACGCGGCCGGAGTATTCGCGGTCAAGTTCCTCCACCTGCACCGTGAAGCGATTGCCGGGCTTGAGCCAGGCCAGCCAGCGCGAGGGCACGATCATCTGCAGTTCAAGCCGGCGGGTATCGAGAATCTCCAGCAAGGGATCGCCGGGCGAGACGAACTGGTGGGCTTCGGCGTGCCGCTTGGCCACACGACCGGAGAAGGGCGCTGCCAGCACGCACTTGCTGACGGTCGTGCGCATGGCGGCGGCTTCCGCCTCGGTTTCCTTGACGCGGGCCGCGGCCTGATCGACTTCGAGCGAACCGATCGACTGCAGCTCGGCCAGGCGCTGGTTCACTTTCAGCGTCTGGCGTGCGGCTTCGGCCGAGGCCTCGTAGCGCGCAAGCTGCGAGCGGAACAGGCCGCAGTCGAAAGTGACCAACGTTTCCCCGGCCTTGAAGCTGTCGCCCTCGCGCAGCTTGAGGGTGGCGATCTTGGCCGAGAGCTCACTGGAGAGGATGGTCTGCTGGTGCGCCGCAAACTGCACGCGGATGCGGTCCTCGCCGGTGGCGGCCGGCGTCTGCGCCGCGCCGGCGACATGCGCGGACAGCAGGCCGAATGCCAGCAAACCGGCAAGCGTGGACTTCAAGTTCATGGGGCCGATTTTCCGGAAGCGGCTGCGACGGCGCCGGCGAGTGTCGCGATGTCATGGGCGGCCACGGTATCCGGCAGCGGATCGCTGCCCAGCGTGGCCTGGATCGCGCCGTAGGCGTTATGCAGCGCGCCGTAACTCTGGTACAGGCGCAGCTGGGAGAACAGCGCGCCGGTTGCCGCACGAATCTCGGTCAGCTTGCCTTGGGCATCGTTGCGGGTCGCATTGCGCGTGTGCTCGAGAATGCCGAGGTCGACTTTTTCCAGGTTGCGCGCCAGCTCGAACTGGCGCTTGTTGCCGACAAAGCTGCGATAGGCGACGTGTACCTGGGACAGCACGGCCATGTTCAGCGCGAGGCGCTGGGCGCGTGCGACGTCGAGCTGGGCTTCCGCGGCCGACATCATCGCCGGGCCGGACAACAGATTCACCAGGTTCCAGGACACGCGCAAGCCGACGTCGGTCCATTGGTTGTAGACGAGAAAGCTGTTGCTGTCGTAATGGCTGCCGAAGTTCAGCTCCAGGCCAGGCATCAGGCGGGCCAGCGCCTTGCGTGTCTCCAGCGCGCCAATGCGTTCGTTGTAGCGCGCCTCGATCAGTTCGGGCCGGTTCAGCAGCGCACGTTCCTCCATTTCCTCCAACGAGGCCGACAGTGTGGGCACGGTCAGCTCGGCGGGCGCTGCCAGCTTGAAAGGCTGGCCGGGCGCCAGGTTCAACAGGGCGGCGAGGCGCGGCCGGGCCTGGCCCAGCTCGTCGCGCACGGCTTCGAGCTGGCGCAGCGTGTCGAGCAACTGACGCTGGTAGTTCAGGGTTTCCAGCGGTGAGAGCAGGTTTTCACGCTCGATCTTGCGGGAGTTTTCCAGGGCCTGTTCGATTTCCATGAGCAGGCCGGGAATGCGCTCTTCCATCTGCTGCGCGCCAAGTGCCAGCCAGTAGGCGTGGCGCACCTGCTGCATCAGGCTGTGCACGACCTTGCGGCGGCGTTCCTGCATGATGAGCGTGCGATCGGCGTTCTGCTTGGCCTGGTAGTAGCTGACACCGAAATCGAGCACGTTCCAGGTGAAGCTCAGGTCAGCCACATCGCGCTGCCTGTCTTGCGAGGTGGACGGAACCAGCGACTGTGTACGGGTGGCGATGTCCATCGATGAGGAGGCCGCATAGGTGTCGCGTCCGACATAACCGGCCGACGCGGTCAGGCGCGGCAGCATGCTGTAGCTGGACAGGTCGAGCTGGCGTTGCGACAGCGCCTCTTCCATCAGCTTGAGCCGGTGATCGAGGTTGTACTTGATTGCCCGTGCAATCGCTTCATTCAGTGTGAGCGGGCCGGACAGGGCTTCCTGACCATCGAACATTTCGGCGCGGTCGGTCTTCAGTTGCTGCAGCTGCTCGTCCTGCGTGAACGGCTCGGGCGTGATGGCGCAGCCTGTCAGCACGAGTGCGACGGCGGCGGCCATCAGGCTTTTGGTAGGAAGCTGAAAGCGGGTGCGCGTGTTGTTGTTTTGCATGGTCTTCATCTGTCCCTGAGCGATTGGATTGGAATTGTTGGTGATGTTCATCAGGCGTTTCTCGCTGCGGCTTCGGCGCTGCGCAGCAGGGCGGTCCTGCCGTTCTCCGCGGCCGCGCGGCCGTGGCGTGCGAACTGCTCGGTGAGCGAGGGCTTGCCGGCCGGGGCTTGCTGCGCAAGCTCTGTGCCGGGCGCCTCCTCGGCCGGGAGCATGAACAGCAGACTTTGCGGTTGCAGCGGCGGTGTTGCTGCCTTGTCGCCGGCGCCGTCTTCGGTTTCGCCGAAACGCAGCTGCAACGGGTATCGCTCCACGCGGCCCTGGCCGTCGCGTGTCGTCACCACAATGTCGACCGCGCCCCTGAAGCCGGCCGGCGGCGTCCCCTTGAACGTTCCGCTGAGCGGATCGAAACGGAGCCAGCCGGGCAGCGGAGCGCCGCTTGCCAGGCCGGCGCCGAGCGTGGCGCCGGAGTCGGCATTTGCCCCGGTATTGCGGGGCACGGTGAAGGAG
>JAEZHR010000045.1 GCA_023416415.1 Pseudomonadota bacterium | reverse complement strand
ACCGCCTCGTGCCCCAGCGCCTCCAGCAAGGCAGCCGCGGAAAACAGCACCAGCCCTCCCTCGTCAGTACGAAACAGATACAGGGACCGATGCGTGGAAATCGATACCAGCTGCGCCTTGCGCGCGCTGTCCTCCCCGCGCAAGGCAACACGGGTGCCCAGCAGATAGGTCTGGGCAAGAAATTCGCGGTCGGCTGCGCACGCCGGAGCGGCGGCCAGCAGCCGCAACTCGGGCCGGGTGCTGAAATGCGCGAAGACCTCTTCAACCACGTCATCCCGTACCTGCGGCGGATCGCTCAGCCCCCACGTCGCGCGATCCCAATTGACGGCCACGCGTGAAAACGCCTGCCGCAGTTCGTCCAGTCCGAGCGCAGATTCTGCACCGGACTGCACGCTGCCACGCAGCACGCCCGTGTGCCGCGTCACCAGGTAGTCGAGCAGCGGCTGCGCATCCTCGTCCGGAACCTGGGCCAGTTTCATCCCCTCACGCAGACGCCGCACGAGATCGGGCAACAACTTGATCAGCGCCGCCCGCTCCTGCACATCGGATATGCCCTGCACGCTCCACAGCAACTCGGGCAGCACGGCGACATAGCGGGCATGCAGGCGCGAGCCGTCGTTGCGGTCGCGCCAGGCCGCACGCACCAGCACATGCGGCCAGACGGCGATGATGAAATCCGAAAGCACCTTGTCGACATTCAGGGGCAGCAGCGCATCGCATAGCAGGCGATTGGTGCCAGCCAGCAGCACGCTGTAGCGTTCGGCCGCCTCGATCGCATCGATCGCGCGGGCGCAATCATCGTCCTGCCGGCGCAACTGCGCACCGAGCGCATCCTCCAGACTTTCGAGCGCGCTGGCGAAGATGGCGCTGTCGCCGGCAAACTCGCTCAGCACGCGCTGTGTGAGCGCATCGATCTCATCGCTCAGGCTGCGCTGAACCTCGCTTCCCGGCTCTGCACCGCAGGCGGCAATGCTCATGCGGTTGAGCAGGCGGCGCGCAGGATGGGATTCGTCATGCAGCAGCGCCGGCTCCAGCAATGCGGCCTTGAGCAGCGGGACCTGCATGCGCGCGATGTGCGCGCGCGTGGCCGGAGAAATCTGCTCGTCTTCAAGCATGCTGTCGAACAGCATGGCGACGACCTCCGCCGTCATGCGCTCTGCAAGTGGCAGCTGCTCCAGCTCCAGTTGCCGACGCAGTACGCCGGGTTCGGTCAGCGCGGACTCACCCGATTGCAGTGCGCGCTGTTGCAGGACATTGAGCTGGCGCAGAAGGGAAGAATCAGTGGCACTTGCAGTCGCTTGCCCTGCAGGCGCGAGGCTTGCCTGCTCGCTGCCCCCTGCGGAGTGCCCGACGCGGCGCGCCGGCCTCACCATGCTGCGGATCATGTCGTGCAGGCTTGCATGAGGGCCGAACGGAGACGGGGTGCCCGGGCCGGGCGTCGTCGCGCCCGGTTGCACCAGCGTCGCCGCCATGCGCTCGAGCGCCGGCGCAAGCCGATCGCCCGCCCGCACATCGGCCGGAATCGACGGTGCACCGAAGTAACGCTGGTGCTGCACGGCGCGCGAAGGCTGCGCCACGAAACTGCCGTGCACGCCGGAGGACTCGAACACCTCGCGCAACGCGGCATAGAATCCGGCCAGGTGAGGAATCATCGCGTCAGCCAGCAACTCATACAGGCGCCGGCCCTTGGCTTCGTCCGGCATGCACTCCCGCACCGCATCGTACAGCGCACGTGCGAGCACATAGGGTCGAAACGGATTCTCGCGCTCGTGCGCTTCCCTCTGGCCGTGCAGCAGACCGATGATGACGTTCAGGCGCCCGATGCATTCCTCGTTGGTGTCGCGCATGCGCTGAACCAGCCGGCCGACCTCGATCTGCCGGCTGATCGCCACGTCGTCGATCAGCGTGAGTTCATCGAGGGAGACGTTGCGCAGGCTGGGACGCAGATCGGTGTACATCGTCTGCAATGCGCGCGCGAGATGGCTGCGAAAGCTGGCTTCCACGCTGCGCAGGAAACTGTTGCCGTTCTGGCGCAGGAAATGGCGAACCCCCTGGAGTGCGGCCTGCTCGGCATTGGAGCGAACGGTCATGGACAATTCGACAACATTTCGCTCGGCATCCTGCATTGCGCGCTGCACGACAGCCAGATAGCCGAACAGCGCCTTGTCCTGCGCCGCCAGCAACAGCCTTCGGGATTCGGTTTCCGCCATGTATGCCCTGAAACGAAAAGCGGGAAAGGCCATGGTAAGCGCAAATTCCTGCGCGCGCACCATCCGGTTTTTAATTGATGATCAGACGCAACAGTCAGCCAGGCACCTGAACCGGCTGCAGCAGAGCCAGGTCGGCGGCCTCCAGATAGCGCCACTGTCCTTCTTCCAGCCCGAGCGCGTCCAGTTCCAGGGCGCCGATGGCCGTGCGCCGCAACGCCGTGCAGTGATTGCCCGCAGCGGCCAGCATGCGCTTGACCTGGTGATACTTTCCCTGCTCCAGCACCACTTCGACCTGGCGCTCGCCCAGCCGGCGGCAAGCCTGCACCGCCAGCGGGGCGGGTTCGTCATGCAGCTGCACGCCGCCAAGCAGGCGTTCGACCAGTGCATCGTCGACCGGATCGGCGGTGTCGGCCACATAGCGTTTGGGGACATGGCGCCGCGGCGAGGTCTGGCCATGGATGAAGGCACCGTCGTCGGACAGCAGCAACAGGCCGGTCGTATCGTGGTCAAGACGTCCGACCGGCTGCACATCGCGCCAGCTGAACTGCTCGGGCAACAGGCTCAACACGCCCGGATGATGACTGGGCTTGCGCGAACATTCGTAGCCGGGCGGCTTGTTCAGCGCCAGATAAATCCGTTCACGGTATGGCCATGGTTCGTCGAAAACCGTCAGCAGCAAGCCGTCCGGCTCGAATACACTGCACCAGTCTTCGACGACCTCGCCGTTGACTTGCACTTCGCCATCGGCGATCAGTTGCCGGCACCACTTGCGGGTACCGAAGCCCTGCGACTGCAGGATGCGATCCAGACTCTGTTTTGCCATGCGCGCACTGTAGCAGATGGCCCGGGATCATTCATCCCGCTGCCCTCCGTTGCCTTTCTGTCGCCGGCGCTACATGGCAACCGGAAGCGCCACCCGAACGCGTGTGCCGACGCCTTCGGTGGAATCGATGTCGACGCCACCGCCGTGCGCCTGCACGATCGAATGACACAGCGACAGGCCCAGCCCGGTGCCCTTGCCGGCCGGCTTGGTCGTGAAGAAGGCCTCGAAGGCCTGGGCGCGCACCTCGGGCGACATGCCCGGACCGTTGTCAATCACGTCCAGGCAAGCCTGCCCATCCTCCAGCCGGGTGCGCAGCACCACCCGTGGCTGCACGCCACCCGCACTCTCGATGGCGTCGGCGGCATTGATCAGAAGGTTCATGATGACCTGGGCCAGCTGGTCGGGAATGCCCTGCACTGCCGGCAGTTGCGCATCGAGATCGAGTTCCAGTGCGACATTCTGCATGCGCCGGTCGTAACGCAGCAGCGCGACCGTGCTGCGTACTTGGGCATTAAGGTCGAGCAGCTGGGATTCGGTGGTGCCGGGTGCGGCGAACTCCGAGATCTCGCGCGTGATGCCCGCCAGCCGCTCGATCTGGGCCTGGATCAGGTCGAAGCGGCAGCGATCGCAGGGCACGCCACCGGCACAGGTGTGGGGGCGCTCGGCCAGTTCCTGCAGCACGCCGGACATGGCGGCGATCGGATTGCCGATCTCGTGCGCGACGCCGGCTGCGAGCGTGCCTATGGCGGCCATCTTTTCCTGATGGACCACCTTCTGGCGCTCCACCACCAATTCTTTCTCACGCTGCCCCAGCGTACTTGCCATTTCGTTGACCGCCTGCATCAGCTGCCCCAGTTCATCCCCACGCCTGATCGGCAGGGGTGCGCCGCGGTAGCCCCGCATGATTTCCAGCGCGCGCGCCTGCAGTGCATGCAAATCCTCGGTCAGGCGCTTGAAGAACACGCCGGGAATCGCTCCCAGCACCGCAAGCCCCGCCAGGCCCAACACCAGCGTCATGACGGCCAGTGCATCGGTCTTCGTGCGATAGCGCTGCGCTGCCTGCCGGTGCGCGCGCCGCGCACGCTCGACTTCGGCCGTCAACGCGTCCTTGAATCGCTCGAGCTCCGCCGCCAGCAGCTTCAGATTGATCGCGGACGGTGCCGCGCGCGCGCGCGCCATGGCCTGATCCGCTAACGAAAGCCGCAAGGCGAAGTCGGGCCGCATCCGCATCAGGTTCAGATGGCGCGCCTCCAGCTGCGCATAGTGACTTTCGATGCGGCGCAAGGCGGCGCGCCGATCCACTGTGTCCTCGTTGATGCGCACAGCCGTCAGCACGTGGTAGGCCGCGATATCAAGCTGACTCACCGCCGCATGCACCTCCAGTTCGCGCCCGATGTTGTCGAACTCGCGCAGCAGCACGGACTTCTGATGAAACACGAACAGCGCAATCAGCAGGGCATAGACGACCACCACGCCGAACATGATGCGCCCCTTGTTGCGCATCGAGATCCCGTGCATGGCACCTCCGCCCGTTCGATCACGGGATATTGGGGCTGCCATCTTGCCTTGCTCCGGTCCCCGTTCCTGCACCTGTTGCTGCACCTGTTCCTCGTCTGTTGTTGTAACGCGCACGCGCCATGTCATTGCAGGCCGTCAATAAAGCAAGTTCGATTCCAAGCTGCCAGACGGGTCGGGAATCGAATGCCGCGCGGAAACGGATTCCCGGGAATGAGATATTTTGCGCAGATTTTCCCGCTTCCGGGAAATTCCGGCACAGGCTCACGGAAGTGCGCGGGTTGCGAAATGGCATGTTTCTTGCTGGATTGATCTTGATAAAAATCAAGTTTTTGCGGCATTCATCCGCATACCCCCTAAGGAAACGCCCCATGCGAGCCCTGCTGCGCTCCAATCTGTTGCTTTTCATGTTCCTCGTCGGCGCAGCTTCCGGCGTGCTCGTCAGCGGTGCCGGATGGTGGGGGCTGCAGCGCGATGCCGCCAGTCTGGAGAACCTGCACGACATGGCTGGAACCCCGCTGGCTGCCCTCGCAGATGCACAAAAGCTCAATTTGCGGGCCGAAAGCCTGTTTCTCGACGCCCTGCGCCGGCAGCGCTTGTCGCAGGCCGACGAGGATCTCATGCGCACGGCCGACCTTGTGCTCGGGGACCTGCTGGCCGAACTGGCTACGGGTGAGAACAGCGGGCGCTGGCAGGAAGCCGCTGCCCTGCACCGGCAAATCGCCGCCGCGCGCGCCGAGGTGATCACGCGCCTGCACCAGGAGCCGGCGCAGGCGACCGCGCTCTACCTGACCGACGCCGAACCCTTGTCCATCGCCCTGATGTCAGCGCTCAATGCGCACATGCCGCAACTGCTGACCACAGGCGAAGCCTTGCGAGGCGATGCCATGCGATCCAACCGTCAGGCAACGACCGTACTGGTGGCGCTGTCGCTGCTGGCCACTGTCTCGTATTGCCTGATTGCCATCCTGAGCTGGCTCGAAATGCGTGAACGGCGTCGCCAGACCGCCCAGCACGAGCGTGAGCATACGATGTTCCGTACGCTCTTCCAGTCCAGCAACGACGGCGTTTTCCTGCTGAAGGATGGCCACATCAGCGACCTCAATCAGGCCGCCCTGCGCCTGTTCGCGGTGCCGTCCGGGATGGCTCCGGCCGAACTCGATCTCGCCCGCTTGCAACCCGTTGCGGCGGACGAGGTCGACGGCGACGCCCTGCAGCGTGCACTTGCCGGCGGCGAAACCGGCCTGCGTTTCGAACATCGCTTCCGCGCGCTCGATGGCCGTGAATTTCCGGCCGAGGTGGCGCTCGATCTGGCGCGCCTGGACGATGGCGATGTGGTCCAGCTCACCGTGCGCGACATCACGCGCCGGCATCAGGCCGAGAACGCAATGCGCCTGGCCAACCAGGCCTTCGAGAACTCCCTCGAAGGCATCGCCATCACCGACGCCAGGGGCAACATCCTGACCGTCAACGCCATGTTCTGCACCATCACCGGCTACGGTCCGGAAGAAGTCATCGGCCGCAACCCCAATATCCTCAGCTCGGGCCGCCAGACGCGCGAGTTCTACGACGACATGTGGCGCACGCTGCAAGAACAGGGCAAGTGGGGTGGCGAGGTCTGGAACAAGCGCAAGAACGGCGAAATCTATCCGCAATGGCTGACCATCAGCCGGGTCACCAACGAGCGCGGCCGGGTCACCAACTTTGTCGGCGTGTTCTCCGATATCACCGAGCGCAAATCGGCCGAAGAACGCATGCTGCGTCAGGTCTATTACGATTCGCTGACCGACCTTCCCAACCGCATGCTATTCAACGACCGGCTCAAGCAGGTGCTCGGCATGGCGCGCCGCCACAACGACCGGCCGTTTGCCGTGATGTTCCTCGACCTGGACCGTTTCAAGCTGGTCAACGACACGCTCGGTCATCAGGCCGGCGACAGCCTGCTGCAGCAAGCCGCGCACCGCCTGCGCGGCAGCGTGCGCGAATCGGACACTGTTGCGCGCATGAGCGGCGACGAATTCACGGTTCTGCTTTCGGAGATCTCCGATCCGCAGCATGCCGCCAGCGTGGCGCGCAAGATCCTCGACGCCTTCCGCCGCCCCTTCCCGGTCGGCGGCGAAGATATCTACATCTCGCCAAGCATCGGCATCAGCGTCTATCCGCAGGACGGCCGCAGCGCCGAAGCACTGCTGAAGAACGCGGACATGGCGATGTATCGAGCCAAGGGTGCCGGCGGCGCGGCCTACGAACTGCACGATCCAGGCCTGGCCGCAGTGGCAAGCGAGCGACTGGCGCTTGAGAGCGCGCTGCATCGGGCGCTCGAACAGGGTCAGATAGCGCTGCACTATCAGCCGCGCTTCGAGTGTGACAGCGGACGTTTGCATGGATTCGAGGCCAGTCCGCGCTGGCACCACCCGGAACGCGGCGAGCTGCTGCCGGAAACCTTCCTGCCGCTGGCCGAGGAGTCGGCTCTTACCGTGCGTCTGGCAGAGTGGATGCTCGATACCGCCTGTCAACAAGCCCAGTCGTGGCGGCGCGAGCATCCCGGCCACCGTGTGATCACGGTTCACCTGTCGACGCGCCAGTTCCATTCTCCCGATCTGATTGATCAGGTGCGCCATGCCTTGCAGCGCAGCGGCCTGCCGGCCTTCTGTCTGGAACTGGAAGTCGACGAGGCGACGATCAGCCGCGATCTCACGGCGTCGACCGCGATCATGAAACAGCTGACCGCGACCGGCGTGCAGTTCGCCATCGATGGCTTCGGTGCCGGCAATGCGGCCCTTCCCCTGCTCAAGACACTGCCGGTGCACGCCCTGAAAATGGACCCGACACTGATTCAGGAACTCGACCGGGATGGCGGCGAAACCGAGATCATCAACGCGATCCTCGTCATGTCGACGCGCCTGGGCATGCGTGTGATTGCCGATGGCGTTTCCCACCCGGCGCAGCTGGCGCTGCTGAAGAAGTACAAGGGCGTGCTGGGGCAGGGACGCCTGCTGGGGCCGGCGATCGGGGCCGATGAAGCGGGACGCCTGCTTTCCGGCGGACGCTTGAAGCTGGTGGCCGCATGATGCCGCCCAGCGAGGGTCGCCGCATCAGGGTGAGCGCATGAACGCAGAAATCTTTGCGCAGGCCTGGCCACGACTGCAACGCACTATCGGTGCGCGTCTGCACGCGCTGCTCTATCCGGCCGCCGACGAAGCGCAGCTGCAGCGTCGGCTGCATCGCATCACGACGGCATCCTTCGTTGCGGCGCTTCTGATTGGCGGCACATTGAGCACGCTCTATGTGCGCATGGACGTGCTGCGTGCCCGGGCAACAGTGGACGCAGTAGCCGCCAATCATGCCGCGCTGCTGGAAGAGCGGTTGAGCCATGCGCTGTCGGCCACCAATGCCATTGCCGCCGCGCTGCGTCAGGGTGAGGGAAAAATCGACGATTTCGACTCCCTTGGAAGTGAATTGCTGCGTGCTTACGGCGGGCTGGCCAGTGTTCAGCTGGCCAAGCATGGCGTGATATCGCAGGTGGTGCCGTATGTGGGTAATGCGTCCGTGCTCGGCTATGACCTCCTGGCCGACGCCGAAATCGGTAACGAGGCACGGCAGGCTGTTGCACAACGCCGGCTGATGATGCAAGGGCCGATGCAGACCCGGCAGGGCGACCATGCGGTGATCGGCCGTCTGCCCGTGTTTCTCGGCCACGAGAAAGGTCACCAGACGTTCTGGGGCTTCAGCACGGTCGTCGTGCGCGTGGCCGATCTGATCGCCGAAAGCGGCCTGGAACAGATGGCGCGCCAGGGCTTCCATTACCAGCTCGTGCGCCTTGCTCCGGATGGCAGCACGTCGATGCCATTCGCGTCCTCAGGGCAGTTCGAGCCTGGCACGTCACTGACACGCAGCTTCGACGTTGCCAATGGACGCTGGCAGTTGCACATCGCGCCGGCCGCAGGCTGGCTCAGCGGCAAGGTACTCGGCATGGCCGCCGGCGCCACCCTGCTGTTCGCACTGCTGGTGGCCGGCTTTGCACATGCCAGCCTGCGCCATCCCTTGCTGCTGCAGCGCCAGGTCGGCGAGCGCACGCGCGAACTGGCCGAGTCGAACCGGCGTCTGCGCGCCGAAGCCGCCGAACGGGCACGCGCCCAGCGCGAGGCAAGCCATACCAACCGTCTCTACAACGTGCTCAGCCAGACCAATGCCCTCATGATGCGCGTAAGCGAATCCGAACGGCTGCTGGAGGGCATCTGCCGAATCGCCGTCGAGACTGGCGGCTTCTCCTTGGCACGCATTGCGCTGATCGACGAGGGTAGCGAGCCGGGTCGCGGCTGGCACTGGCACACACGGCATGGCTCGGTGTCGGACCTGCCGGCCTGCGACGACCAGATCGCCGCCTTCATCGCGCAGGGATACAAGGCAACCGCAGTAACCTGCGGCATGGGCAACTCCTGCACGGCAAACACCGACACGGAAAAGCGCACCAAGGAACAAGGCACCGCACCCAATTGCGAACAAGGCCTTTGCGCGCAGGCCGCCGCAGCCGGGTTCCTCTCCCACGCCACCCTGCAACTGCGGATGCGCGGACGCTGCGTGGGCGTTTTCTCGCTGCACGCACGCGAAGCCGATGCCTTCGACGCGGCCCAACTTGCGCTGCTTGAGGAAATGACCGGCGACGTGGCGTTCGCGCTCGAGGCGATCGAACGCGAGGAATCGCGCCGCCGCACCGAAACGCGCCTGCGCAAGCTTTCGCGCGCAGTCGAGCAGAGTGCCAGCGCCATCCTGATCACGGACAGCAAGGGCATCATCGAATACGTCAATCCCTGGTTTACCCGCATCACCGGCTACCAGCCGGAAGAAGTGGTGGGCAAGACACCGGCCCTGCTGCGCTCGCCGGACACGCATCCCGAAACCTATCGTCGCCTGTGGGAGGCGCTGCTGTCGGGCAAGGAGTGGACCGGCGAGCTGCACAACACCAAAAAGAACGGCGAACGCTACTGGTGCCTGGAGACGATCTCGCCCTTGAAGGACGAAAACGGAGAGATCACCCATTTCGTAGCCGTCACCGAAGACATCAGCGAACGCAAGGAAAACGAGCAGACCATCCGCCACCTCGCCTTCCACGACCCGCTGACCGCCCTGCCCAACCGGCGACTGTTCAACGACCGCCTGCACCAGGCGGTCGTCATGCGGCACCGCAAGGACCGCGGCTTTGCGCTGGCGCTGATCGACATCGACCGCTTCAAGACCGTCAACGACACCTTCGGCCATGAAGCCGGAGACGCCCTGCTCAAGGCCATTGCCGAACGTCTGTCGCCGCACGTGCTCAGCGGCGACACGCTGGCGCGCATGGGCGGCGACGAATTCGGTCTGCTCGCCATGGACATCCGCACGCCGGACGAAGCCGCGCGCCTGGCCGAGCGCCTGCGCGGCGCGCTGGATGTGCCGTTCCAGCTCTATGGACAGGAGCTGTACGTAACCGTCAGCATCGGCCTGACGCTGTTTCCGCACGACGGCAGCGATGCCGACATCCTGGTGCGCAATGCCGACACCGCACTGTTTCGGGCCAAGGATCAGGGACGCAACACCTACCAGTTCTTCACGGCCGACATGAACGAGGCCATGCTGGAACGCCTGCGCCTCGAAAATGCGATGCGCCACGCGATCTCGCGCAGCGAATTCCTGCTGCACTTCCAGCCGCAGGTCGACATCGCCACCGGCGCCATCGCCGGCGCCGAAGCCCTGATCCGCTGGCGTCATCCGGAGCTGGGCATGGTGTCGCCGGCAACCTTCATTCCGCTGGCCGAGGAAACCGGACTGATCGTGGACATCGGCGAATGGGTGTTGCGCACGGCGTGCGCCCAGGCCAAGGAATGGGAGCGCGCCGGCAAGCCGTTGCGCGTGGCGGTCAACGTTTCGGCCCGCCAGTTCCGTCAGGGCGACCTGGCCGACATCGTGCGCGCCACGCTGACCGAGTTCGGCCTCGACCCGCAATGGCTGGAGATCGAGCTTACCGAAGGCATCCTGATGGGCGACACAGATGAGACGCGCGCAACGCTCGAAAGCCTGCATGCGATGGGCGTACAGATTTCCATCGACGACTTCGGCACCGGGTATTCATCGCTGTCCTACCTGAAGCGCCTGCCGATCCAGATCCTGAAGATCGACCAGTCCTTCGTGCGCGACATACACCACGACGCCGATGACCGCGCCATCGTCGCGGCCGTGATCGCGCTCGCGCATAGCATGAAGCTGCGCGTGATCGCGGAAGGCGTGGAAACGCTGGAGCAGCTCGCATTCCTGCGCGAACGCGACTGCGACCTGATGCAGGGCTATCTGTTCAGCCGGCCGATCACCGGTGCGGAGTTGCTGGCGCTGCAGCAGTCGGGAGCACAGCTCAAAGTGTGAATCCGAAGCCGTTGCGTGCGCGGCAAGCGCCCCTTCAATCAGGGCTGCAACGGAAACGGCTTCAAGAAAGGAAGATCAGGCTGCCACGGCACTTAAGCGTGCATTGTCGAGAACGCGTATGCGACGCCCGATCACGCTGACGATGCCCTCGCGTGACAGCTCGTGCAGCAAGCGCGAGAAGGTCTCCGGCGTCAGGCTCAGGCGCGAGGCAACCACGTTCTTGCCGACCGAAAGTTCAATGTACGCGCCCTCGCGCTCGGGGGCGTGGCGCAGCAGATAGCTGGCCAGGCGCTGGCGCGCGCTGCGCAACGAGTATTCCTCGATGTCGCGCACCAGGGTGTACGACTGACGGCTCACGCAGACCATCAGCTCGCGCGCAAATTCCGGATTGGACCATGCCGCGGCCGTCACGGCCTCCGGCGGCATGTGGAGAAGCATCGTGTCGCCCGACGTGCGGGCGGTGGCGAGGTACTCCTGATCGAGAACGGTTTCGATCAGGCCAAAGCACTTGTTCTGGCCGAGAATGGCAAGCGTCTTCTCACCGCCGTCGGGCCGGTCGAATCCCAAGCGCACCTGGCCGTAGACGACCAGATACATGCCCTTTGGCGCATCGCCCTGGCTGACCACGCGGGCATTGCCTGGCAAACGCATCGCGCAGGTCGCTGCCGCTACCGCGTCCAGCTGGACGTCATCAAGGACCCGAAACATCGGGGTATTGGCAAGGATGCGACGCAGGCTGGCGCCGGCGTCTTCACGCGGCATGCGGGCGCGATCGACTCTCATTGTGCTTCTCATTTGCGGGAAAACTGACAGGGGCGCAGTTGCGCGGGCCCGATACGTCACCGGAACGCGAAGTAGTGGAGCAATTTGCAAGAAACTTCGCGCTTTTCCGTCTGCCCAATGGTCAATGCCAGTGGCGCGACGCGCAGGCGCGAAATGACCGCAATGCCTGCTCCAAGACCCGCGCGGACCGGCACAAGCGATTCGAACCGCCTTGGCAGGAATGCCGCGCAGGCACGGAACCTGGTTCGATTTGCGGGCCGGGCCGGTGACATATCCGGGCTGGATCCAACACCGGGGAGAATAGGCAATGCGCTCGCGAATTTTTATGATCTGAATCAAGTATTCCCGAAAGCCATATATCTCGGACGAATCGTCTCGTCACCGGCAATGCACAAACGCTATCCTTCGTGCTGGCGTTAACCTGAATCCAACTTTCCATCGCAGTCATGAGCCAATCCGTCACGGAACACATCGAGAACATCACCTACGATGAATTGCGCATCGGCCAGTCCGTTTCGCTGGTGCGTACGCTTGCCCTGTCCGACATCCAGGCGTTCACAGCCATCTCGGGGTCCCAGACCTCCGCCGATGTCGATGCCGAGCGCACCACGCAAGGCCGCTATACCGGCGTGGTCGCGCACGGCATGTGGGGCGGTACGCTGGTCTCCAGCCTGCTCGGCACCGCCCTCCCCGGCCCCGGCACGACCTGCATCGAACAGTGCCTGAAATTTCTCAAACCGGTCCACGTGGGCGACTCGCTGACGATCAGCGCAACCGTTACTGCGAAGGACGACGCAAGCAAACGTGTGGAACTCGATTGCAAGGCCGTCAACCAGCACGGTGAAACCGTGCTCGAGGGCCGGGCCGTAGTGCAGGCCCCCACGCAGAAGCTCACGCTTCCTGCGACACACCTCCCCCCGGTTCGTCAGTTCGATCCGCATGCGCGCCTGCAGGCGCTGCTCGACAGCGTCAAGCATCTTGAAGCCGTACGCTGCGCGGTCGTTCATCCATGCGATGCTGCTTCGCTGCGCGGCGCGCTCGACGCCGCGCGCCGCGGCCTGATCGTGCCCGTTCTGGTTGCGCCGGAAGCCAAGCTGCGCGCAGCGGCGGAGGCGGCGAAGCTCGACCTGAGCGGCATCGAGATCGTCCCGGTGCCGCACAGCGCCGCAGCAGCCGAACAGGCTGCCGCGCTGGCTGCCGAAGGCAAGGTTGAAGCGATGATGAAGGGCAGCCTGCACACCGATGAGATGATTCACGCAGTGCTTGCCAACCGCCCGCTGCGCACCAAGCGCCGCCTTTCGCACGTGTTCCGCTTCGACATCCCGACCTATGACAAGCCGCTCCTGATCACCGACTGCGCGCTCAACATCCGTCCTACCCTCGAAGAAAAGGCCGACATCATCCAGAACGTCATCACGCTCGCCCATGCCCTCGGCGTGAACAACCCGAAAGTGGCGATCCTGTCGGCGGTGGAAACGGTCAACGTCAAGCTGCAATCGACGCTGGACGCCGCCGCGCTGTGCAAGATGGCCGACCGCGGTCAGATCACCGGCGGCACGCTGGACGGCCCGCTGGCCTTCGACAACGCGGTTTCTCCCGAGGCGGTGCGCATCAAGGGCATCCGCTCGGAAGTCGCGGGCAGCGCCGACATCCTCGTGGTACCCGACCTCGAATCCGGCAACATGCTGGCCAAGCAGCTCGAATACCTGGCCGGCGCCACCACCTGCGGCGTGGTGCTCGGCGCACGCGTACCGATTGCATTGACCAGCCGGGCCGACGGCGCGGATGCGCGCGTGGCTTCCGCTGCACTGGCGCTGCTGCTGGCACACCGCAATCGCGAGGTCAAGCCATGAGCGCGTCGGCGCAATCGATCCTGGCCGTCAACGCCGGCTCCTCCTCGCTCAAGTTCGCGCTCTATCCGTGCCAGCCCGATGGCGTCGGCGACGCGACCCTGACCGGAACCATCGAAGGCCTGGAGCCAGGCGGCGCGGCACGCTTGCGCGTGAACGTGGATGGAAAGAAGAGCGAGCAGGCCTTGCACATCGAAGGCGAGAACCGCTTCGATGCCGCCCTGCAGGCGCTTGACGCGCTGCTGGAAGAGCATGCACGGCATGCAGGCCATCTGCAACTGGCTGCGGTGGCCCATCGCATCGTGCACGGCGGCGCGCGCCTGAGAGAATCCTGCGTGCTCGACCCCGAGACCGTGGCCTACATCGACACCCTGATCGCGCTCGCACCATTGCATCAGCCACACAACGTCGCCGGCGTGCGCGCATTCACGCGCCGCTATCCCGATCTGCCGCAAATCGGCTGCTTCGACACCGCCTTCCACGCAAGCTTGCCCGAGGTCGAGCAGACGGTTGCCCTGCCCGCCTACCTGCGTGATAGCGGAATCCGGCGCTATGGCTTCCACGGCCTTTCCTATCAGTACGTCACCAATGTCATGCTGGCGCGCAGCACGCGCGCGGCCGGGCGCATGCTGATCGCGCATCTTGGCAATGGCGCCAGTGCCTGCGCCGTACGCGATGGCAAGAGCGTGGCCACCACGATGGGCTTTTCCGCGCTCGACGGCCTGATGATGGGCACGCGCAGCGGGTCGATCGACCCCGGCATCCTGCTGCATCTGCTGCACGCGGGTTGGGATGTCGATCGGCTGGAGCACCTGCTGTACCGCGAGAGCGGCCTGCGCGGCGTGTCCGGCATTTCGTCCGACATGCGCACGCTCAAGGCCAGCAGCGCACCCGACGCCATCAAGGCGATCGATCTCTTCATTCACCGTCTGGTGCGCGAATGCGGCGCGCTCGCCGCCTGTCTCGGCGGCCTCGACGTGATTGCCTTCACCGGCGGCATCGGCGAGCGCGATGCGGATCTGCGCGCACGAACCTGCGCCGCACTCGGATGGATGGGGGTGAAGCTGGATGACCGGTCCAACGCCGCTGCACTGGGCGACGACATCCGTTTCATCCACGCACCCGAAAGCCGCACGGAAGTGTGGGTCGTGCCGACGGATGAAGGCCGCGTGGCGGCGGCGGAAGCGGCGCGGCTGATCGCTTGTGCGTAACTTCCGCCCTCCCGGATGTCCGCGCGACCGGCGCGGGGATCTCACTCGGGGAAAGCATTTCGTTCAGGATAAATTCTTTGCAGAAAGGGCTTCCAAACCAAAAAGAAGTCCTGCTATAATTCAGTCTTTCGCGGCCGTAGCTCAGCTGGATAGAGTACTTGGCTACGAACCAAGGGGTCGTGGGTTCGATTCCTGCCGGCCGCGCCATATACAGGGGGTCAGATCGCAAGATCTGACCCCCTTTCTGGTTTACGCCTGCCTATGCGCGACTGCAGCTTGCGCGCCCGTCCGCTCTTCTCGCTGCCCGGTGCTCCCCGCCTCCGCTGCCTCGCAGCAAAGTCACTTGTGATAAAGTCCCGTGCGGCATTTCCCCCACCGACCCCGACCCTGAGGCAACGATGCTCTTGCGTCCTTTCTCGTGGCTGCACGAACAAGCGGTGCCATGATGCTCCATCACGACTGGCTGCCGATTTTGATGCAGGGTTCGCCGAGCGAAATCTATGTCGTCGATGCTACCAGCCTGCACTTCGTCGCGGCCAACCCGGCGGCGCGGCGCAATCTGCAATATACGCTCGCGGAGTTGTCGCGCCTGTCTCCCGTGGACCTCATCGATAATCTCGGCCGCACGCAGCTCGAAGCGCTGCTTCTGCCGCTCAGGAGCGCACACAGGCGGCAAGCGAGCCTGGAAACCACGCATACCCGCAAGGACGGCAGCATTTACCCGATCGAATTGCGTCTGTTTCACTGCGCAAGCGAGCCGCCGGTCTATATCGCAATTGGCAACGACATCAGCGCGCGCCACGCCTCGGCGCGCGCCCTGCAGGAATCCGAAGCGCGCCTGCGCACCATCGTTTCGAACACACCGGGTCTGATCTTTCAGTGCCTGCGCAAAGCCGACGGACGCATTACCTTCCCCTATCTGGGTGATGGCTGCCATGCGCTGCTGGGAGTCAACGCCGAGCGCCTGCGTCGTGCGCCTTCGCTGTTGCAAAAACTGATACTTCCTGATGACCGTCAGTCCTGGCGCACTTCCATGGACCAATCGGCCGCCACGATGAAAGCCTGGAACTGGGAGGGCCGCATCCGGATCGAGCAATGGGAAGACATCAAGTGGATCAACATCCGCTCCACTCCGCGCGCACTGCCCGACGGCAGCGTGCAGTGGGAAGGCATCATGACCAACATTACCCAGGGCAAGCTGGAACAGGCCGAGATCGCACGCGCCCATGCCCGGCTGGCCGAACTTTCCGCGCATGTCGAGTCCGCCAAGGAGAAGGAGCGCACGCGCATCGCGCGCGAGTTGCATGATGATCTGGGCGGCAACCTGACCGCCATCAAGATGGCGCTGGCGCTGATGAAAAAGCGCCAGCCCGATGATCCTGCCCTGCTCGACAAGACCGATTATGTCGTGTCTCTCGTCGATCGCACCATCGAGGCGGTGCATCGCATCACGGTCGATCTGCGCCCCGGCATCCTCGACTGCGGCATCGTCGATGCCATCGATTGGCAGGCACGCGAATTCAAGAAGCAGTTCGGCATCACCTGCGAATTCAGCTCGAACCGAAAGGAAATCGATCTCGACACCGACCAGGCCACCGCCTTGTTCCGCATTTTCCAGGAAGCCCTCACCAACATCGGCAAGCACGCTGGCGCCAGCCATGTACGCGTGCGCCTGCTGCGCGACGAACAAGGCGTGCGACTGGAAATTGCCGACGACGGGCGCGGCATCGAAGCGCACGACCGCACCAAGCCGCATTCGTTCGGCATTCGCGGCATGACCGAGCGCGCCGCCGCCCTGGGCGGCGTCCTCACGGTCACTCCGCGCAAGACCGGCGGCACCGAAGTCCTGCTGACACTCCCCCTTACCGCAACCAAGCAACACCCGCATGAAACAGAATGACATCATCCGCGTCCTGATCGCCGACGACCACGCCATCGTGCGTGAAGGCTTGAAGCAGATCCTGGCCGATTCCGGCGACATGACCGTGGCCGGCGACGCCGAGAACGGCAATGACGCCATCAAGCTCGCGCGCCACCAGGAAGCCGAAGTCCTGCTGCTGGACATTTCGATGCCGGACAAGAGCGGTATCGAGGTCCTCAAGCAGTTGAGAAAGGAGACGCCGCGCATCGCCGTACTGATGCTGTCCATGCATCGCGAAGATCAATACGCGATCCGCGCGCTGAAAGCCGGCGCCGCCGGCTACCTGAACAAGCAGAGTGCTCCGGCTGAACTGGTCGATGCGATTCGCCTGGTCGCTTCCGGCCGCAAGTACATCAGCGCCGCGCTGGCACAGGAACTGGCCAATCAGGTCGGCGATGAAAACCGCGAAGTGCCGCCGCACGAACTGCTCTCCGACCGCGAATATCAGACCCTGATCATGATCGCCTCCGGCAAGACCGTTTCCGACATCGCCGTCGAACTGGCGCTGTCGGTCAAGACCATCAGCATGTACCGCTCACGTCTGCTGCAAAAGATGAAACTGCGCCACAACGCCGAACTGACGCATTACGCGATCAAGAATCATCTGGTCGAGTAGCGATCTCCCGGCGCGTCTTTCCCGGCCAACCGGGAAGGATGGCGAGAGCACTCCCTGCCCGCGTGCATACGCCGCGCCCGCACCCCGGGGAATGACGGCGCGACGGGAAATTCTTTCCTTTTCACACGGGAAAACCTAAAGTAGCGGCAGTTTCAACCAGCACACCGCAGCGCCGCGCGGAGCCAGACCAGAACAGCCGCCATGCAAGGCAACTCGAAAAAGCAAGAACAAAGCCCTGCCGACATCGCGCGCGAAGTCTTTCGCCGCCTCGCGCTCCAGCGCATCGCCCCCACCCCCGACGCCTACCGCACGGTCTACGACGAGATCGCCGGAGTGGCGCCGCACGAAGGTGCCGAGCGCGTGCTGTCCGATTTCGCCGCCGACCTCGCCGCCGTCTCAGACAGCGCCGCGCCCCTCTCCGCCCGCCTTGCCCAGGCCGTGCAGCGCAAGGACTGGCATGCCTGCGCGCAAACGCTGAGCACGCTGGTAGAACAGCAGTTGCGTCCGGCGGCACGGGCAGTGCAACCGTCTGAGCCCGCGCCAGCCCCTCCGCGCCGCGGATCAGCCATCTCGCTGGTTGATGAGGTGGCGGCCGCACGCGCAACGGATGGTGCCGAAGCCGATGCACTGCGCGATCTGCTGGCGCGCGCGCTGACGCTCGGTGTCGCGCCGATGATGCGCAGCGCGCCCGACCTGGCCGAGGAAGCCGAGAGTCTGGCCGCCGCGGTGCGCGACCCGGACAGCGGCATCGGCATGAATGAAATCGGCAGCCGCCTCAAGCAGTTGTGCTTCAAGATCGAGCTGCGCAGCGAAGACATGGCCGAAGAGCACGAGTTGCTGCTGCGCCTGTTCCGCCTGCTGCTGGAAAACGTCGGGGAGCTGCTGGAAGACGATTCCTGGCTCACCGGCCAGATCGAAAGCGTGCAGCGACTGCTCGCCGGTCCGCTCAGCCATGCCACCCTGCAGGAAGCCACCCGCAATCTCAAGGAAGTCATCTACAAGCAAGGCGCGCTCAAGCACAGCCTCGCCGAGGCCAAGCTGAGGGTAAAGAACATGATGATTACCTTTATCGACCGCCTCGGCAGCGTCGCTGCCAGCACCGGCGACTACCACGCCCGCGTGGGCATGTATTCGGAGAAGATCGGCAAGGCCAAGAACATCGTCGAGCTCAACACCATCCTTGACGAGGTCATGCAGGATACCCGCACCATGCAGACCGAAGCCCTGCGCTCGCGCGACGAAATGGTTGCCGCGCGCGAGGAAGTGCAGCAGGCCGAAGCAAAGATCCAGGAACTGGAAAGCAAGCTGGAAGAGCTGAGCGAACTGGCCCTTGAGGACGGCCTGACCGGCAGTCTGAACCGACGCGGACTCGACGACGCCTTCGAGCGCGAGATGGCGCGTGCGGAACGCCGGAAATCGCCGCTGTGCGTCGCCCTGCTCGACCTGGACGACTTCAAGCGACTGAACGACACCTACGGGCACAGTGCCGGCGATGGCGCGCTGAAACATCTGGTGCAGATCATCAAGGACACGCTGCGTTCGATGGACGTGGTCGGCCGCTTCGGCGGCGAAGAATTCCTGATTGTCCTGCCCGATACCGACCTGCCGGACGCCGTGCGTACCATCACCCGCCTTCAGCGCGAACTCACCAAGCGCATCTTCATGCACGACAACTCGAAAGTGCTGATCACCTTCAGCGCCGGCGTCGCCTTGCGTGCTCCGGGCGAAGCTCAGGCCGCCCTGGTCGGGCGCGCGGACGCCGCCCTGTACAAGGCCAAGAGGACGGGAAAAAACCGGGTGGTCGTAGCCCAATAGCGCTCGCAAACGCAGCGCGTTACTTTCATCACTCCGCTCGGTAGCAGTTCCAGGCAGCCGCCGTTGCGGCGAATGCCGAAACCGGGCGTCGCTTGATTGCAGCACAAGCTCCTCGAAAGCCAGGCCTCCGGAAAGATGGAACACACCGGGAAAGCAGGCATTAACGGCAGCAGGCGCCTGAACTTTAGCCCCGCGTGGCACACGCCCCTCAACTCGTCCAGCCGACCTAAATTTATTCTTTTAAAACAAATACTTGCACAACACCCCAGGGCCGCGGTCGCCAAAAAAAGTTTCCCCCCATAAAGATTCTCCATCTCCCTCCGAAACTGCAAATGTCCGGTCGGATTCGGACACGCCTGAAAAATCCGGGCAAAAAGCCTAAAGATTTTCCAGACGCGCCCGATAAATGATTCAACAGGGTTCAAACGGCTGTTGCTGCCGCGTGAACCAAGGCTGAAACACAGGCCGGAATCGATCCAAAGCAGTTCTTACAGGAGAATCAACATGGCTGCATTTATCAACACCAATATCGCGTCGCTGAATGCGCAACGCAACCTGAACTCCTCGCAAGCGGCACTGCAAACGTCGCTGCAGCGTCTGTCCTCGGGTCTGCGCATCAACAGCGCCAAGGATGACGCCGCTGGCCTGGCGATTGCCGACCGTTTCACGACGCAGATCCGCGGCCTGAACCAGGCTGTCCGCAACGCCAACGACGGCATCTCGCTCGCCCAGACCGCTGAAGGTGCCCTGAGCGAAATCGGCAACAACCTGCAACGTATCCGCGAACTGGCTGTGCAGGCTGCCAACTCGACCAATTCCGAATCCGACCGCGCCGCCATCAACGAGGAAGTGCAACAGCGTCTGGCCGAAATCGACCGCACCGCTTCGCAAACCTCGTTCAACGGCCAGCGCATCCTGGACGGCAGCTTCGGCAGTGCCAACTTCCAGATCGGTGCAAATGCCGGCGAAACGATTCAGGTGAACCTGAACACGAGCATGCGCAGCAACTCGATCGGCAGCATCGCCACCACCACCACCGCCGGCACCGTCGGCGCAGGCGGCACGGGCGGCACGCACAGCATCACGGCAACCAATTTCGATTTCTCGGTCGCAGGCAATGCCGCCACCGCAGGCAAGGTTTCCTTCGCTCCCAGCACCCTGGACTTCAGCTCCACTGCCAACACCGGCTCCTATGGCAGCGTGCAATTTAGTGTCTCAACGCTCAATTTCGCCAGCGGCGTAAACACCGGCTCCACTCTCGCTGCCCCCACTTCGGAGTTGTATGACTTCAGCGCTGTGCCTGCGGAGTTCAAGGTCTCGGACGGCACCAACACGGTCACCGTTACGCTGAACCAGAATTACGGCAGCACTGCCGATTTAGAAGCCGCAATCAATAGCCAGATCAGCACACTCACCGACGGCAGCGACCCCATTGAAGTTGCCATAACCAATGGATCTCTGGGATTTAGCTACAATGTGGCAATCAGCGACGCCGATGCCGGTGCCCTCGCGCACGGTATTACAAATGGCGCCAGCGTCGGCTCCGTAGACCTGGAGCGTCTCGACCTCGGGATCGACTCATTTGATTTCAGCGGCACGAACCTCGCACAGTTCGATGTGCAGATCGGTAGCCAGACGGTCGGTATCACGCTGAACCAGGATTACGGCGACAACGATGGAGTCGCTGCCGCGATCCAGGCGCAAATCAATGCCGTCACCGGGCTGGAAAATGTCACCGTTGGCGCAGATGCTGTCACTGGCCAGCTGACCTTCAACAACGCCGGCAGCGCCACTGCAGTGAACATCGTAAACGCCGATGCCAACGCCATCGCGCATGGCATCGCCAATAGTTCCGGCACTGCCGGCGTCGCCACCGCGAACGCCAAGTTCAACGTCGATAACTTGGGGATCACGCTCAATAGAACCTTCGCCAATGATGCCGACCTGCAAGGCGAAATCCTGAGTCAGCTCCAGGCCGCAGGCGGCGCCTTCGCGGACTATACCGTGTCCGTCAGCAGCGGTGCCGTAACGATCACGAACGGCCAGGATGGTGGCGCTGCGGTGGTCATTTCCGGCGCCAATGCCACCTCCCAGGCGGTCGGTATCGTTGCGTCGGGCCAGACGACCAGGGTCGGCCAGGCAGGCGATGCAACGACCGTGAGTGGCGCGGCAGCATTCGAGATCGACGGCCACGCGGTGACTTTGGATGACGAATACGCCAGCCTTGACGATCTGGCCACGGCACTTCAAGGGAAGCTCAATGCTGCTGATGATGGTGCCTACCAGGTCGACGCCGTAGGCAACGAGATCGTCATTACCCGTACCACCATGGGCGCCGGCTCGGGCGCAATCAATATGGCGGCTGGTGACGGGAACGCCGACGCAGCCGGAATCACGGTGGCTGGCGCCCGTGCCGGTGTCGCCGGATCGGCCGCGGTCGCAACCACCAATGCCACCTTCCAGATCGACGGCAAGTCGATCACGCTGAACGCGAACTACACCAATGCGGCCGGTCTGCGCGATGCCCTGCAGACGCAACTGGGCGACGGCTATACGGTTGGCGGCACCGGCAACGAGATCAGCATCACCAACAAGGCCAATGGCTCGGCCGCCGTGGCAATCACGAATGCTGATCCGAACGCCTTCAGCGCTGGCTTCGTCAACGGTTCCGGCACGGCCGGCCTCAGCGGCGGTTCCGTCACGCTGAGCGACCTCAGCATCCAGGGCACCGACCTGAGCGGTACCTACAAGGATGTCGATGCGCTCGCCGAGGCGATCAACAAGAACGTGAACGGCGTCTACGCTACCGTCAAGGATGGCCATCTGACCCTGTCCTCGTCCTCCGCGATCGAAATGACCGGTGACGACGCAATCAACGTGCTGGGTTTCGCCAGCAACACGGTGGAAGCGGACAACGGCTCGCTGGTCGGCATCAACACGAAGAGTGTGGATGCGGCACTGTCGACCCTGCAGCGCATTGACTCGGCCCTGAGTGCGGTCAACGGCCTGCGCTCGACCTTCGGTGCAGTGCAGAACCGCTTCGAGTCGATGATCTCGAACCTGTCTTCGACCAGCGAGAATCTCTCCGCTGCCCGCAGCCGGATTCAGGACGCCGACTTCGCCTCGGAAACCGCCACGCTGACGCGCGGCCAGATCCTGCAGCAAGCCGGTACCGCGATGCTGGCCCAGGCGAACGCTTTGCCGAACGGAGGGCTCGCGCTGCTCCGCGGATAATCCGCTAACCGCAACCCGCAAACACCCGACCATTGAACCTGGTCGGGTTTTTGCTCAAGAAGGGAGCTCTAC
>JAEZHR010000017.1 GCA_023416415.1 Pseudomonadota bacterium | reverse complement strand
TTCAGGCCACTGACCCAGCGTTGCGCCGGCAATTTGGTCGTTGCGCGGATTTCCTCGGCCCGCTTGTACAGTTCGGCAAAATCGAAAATGCGCCTGCGCTTGAAGGCGAGGGCAACGACATTGCCCTCGGCCAGCGGCGGCAGGCACAGTACCTGGTCGAAGGTATGGCGTATGGCCTTGAGATTTTTCTCGTAGCTCGGATGCTCGCCGAACAGGTTGATGGTCATGATGCCGTTCCCGGTCAGCGTGTCGGCGCAGGCGCGGTAGAACTCGGGCGTGTCGAGCACCGGGCCGCGTACCGTGGCGTCGTACAGGTCGACCTGCAAGGCATCCACGCTGCCATGATTGCTCGGGTCGCTGACGAAATCCATGGCATCCATTTCCAGAACGGAAAGGCGCTCGTCGTCCGGCGGCAGCTTGAACATGCTGCGACAGACCGTGATCACGGCCGGATTGAGTTCGATCGCCGTGACGGCGGATTCCGGAAAATTCCGGTAGCAGAACTTGGTCAGCGCGGCGCTGCCCAGACCGAGCTGGACGATGCGGCGCGGTTCCGTCTCGAACAGCATCCAAGCCATCATCTGCTGCACGTATTCGAGCTCGGGCCAGTCCGGTTTGCGTCTGCGCATCGCGCCCTGCACCCACGGCGTGCCGAAGTGCAGGAACAGCACGCCGTCAAGCTCGGACAGGGTGATGGGGGCGTACTTCGGCTTGCGCGGCCTGACGGAGTCCCGGGCCTTGGCGCCCGGGCCTTCCTTGCGATTGGCCTGGGCTTCGATGGACTTGCGTTTGATCAGCATGAGTGCTCGCTGCAGGAGGGGCCGTCATTCTACCCAAGGATGCCTTGCCATACCGCGAGTTTGTGCTCATACGACTGACTGGCATGGGCCGGGGAAGAGGAGGGCAGCACCAGGGTCCGGTAGCCGGCGGCTTCGAAGCGCGGTGCATGGCGGCCGGCGGTCTTGCCGTTGAAGCAGATGCGTTCGAGCGCCGGAGCCAGGGCGTGCAGTTGTGCAAAATCGTTGGCCTGCGCGAGGCGTATCGCGCTGTCGAGGCTTCCCTTGCGCACGCATGCGCCGATCACGTCCCACAGGCCGATTCCACGCGCGCGCAGGCGTTCCAGCCGGTCCGCATAGGGCAGTGGCGTCAGCGCTTCGCCGAGCACGCTTCCGAGCAGACGCCAGAACTGGTTGCGCGGGTGGGCATAATACTGGGCAAGCTGCAACGAGGCCGTGCCCGGAAAGCTGCCGAGGATGAGAACACGGGTGCCGGTATCGAGCAGCGGCGGCAGATTGCTGAACTGAAGTGGCGCGGACATGAGCTGATTGTAGTGACTTGCTGCGCGATTTTCCTGCTGGCTTCCGATTGATCAGTCCGCTTGCGTGCCCGCACCGAAATGAAATCCCGCTAATATCCCGCCAATACCCTCGATGCAAGGAAGGCAATCATGACCGACAGGAAAGGAACCCTTCTGGTTACCGGCGGCAGCCGCGGCATCGGCGCCACTGTCGCCCAGCTCGCGGCTTCTCAAGGGTACGCGGTGTGCATCAGCTACCTGCGCAATACGGCGGCGGCCGAAGAAGTGGCCGGCGCCATCATGGCCAGTGGCGGCAAGGCGCTGGCCGTGCAGGCGGACGTATCGAGCGAGGATGACGTGGTGCGTTTGTTCAAGGTCGTGGATGGCGAGTTCGGCAGCCTGCGCGGCCTGGTGAACAATGCCGGCATGCTGGAGCGCCAGATGCGGGTGGAAGACATGGATGCAGGACGGCTGGCGCGCATGTTCGCCACCAATGTCACCGGCAGTTTTCTGTGCGCACGCGAGGCGGTGCGACGCATGTCCACCCGGCGCGGCGGCGCGGGCGGCGCGATCGTGAACGTATCCTCGATCGCTGCGCGGCTCGGTGCGCCGAACGAGTACGTCGATTACGCGGCCGCCAAGGGGGCCATCGATTCCATGACCGTAGGGCTGGCGCGCGAGGTGGCCGACGAGGGCATTCGCGTCAATGCCGTGCGCCCGGGCCTGATCTATACGGAAATCCATGCCGCAGGTGGCGAGCCGTGCCGGGTGGACCGCCTCAAGAGCACGGTGCCGATGAAGCGCGGCGGCGACGCGCTGGAAGTGGCCCAGGCCATCCTGTGGCTGCTTTCGGATGCGGCTTCGTATACGACGGGCAGTTTCATCGACGTCAGCGGGGGACGTTAGCGTCTGGGCAAAGACGCCGCGGACGCACTATGATGAATGCGTTGCAAAGGGCGGCGGACGGCCGGCCTCGACGCCATTTCCAGACAGCCTGGCTTCCGGAATGTCGAACAGACATCCGGCACGCATCGAGATGTCAGGCTTGCAGAAAAGTCATGTCGAGAGGTCGCGGATCGCCGGTTAATTTCCGGACAAGAGGCGCAACGACGCCCGAGGAGACCATCATGGAAACAGTTGCAAGTCGTCAAATCGATACCCTGCTCACGCGCTACGCCGAGAGTCATCGCCACCCGCAGAATGAAGTGATCCATTGCATCTGCATTCCCGCCATCGTGTTTTCTCTGCTCGGCCTGCTGTGGGCCGCGCATCCCGCGGTGGCACTGCTGGTATTCGCCGCCTCCCTCGTGTACTACCTCACGCTCTCGGTGCCGTTTGCCTTCGGCATGATGCTGATGACAGTGCCGATGCTGTACGTTCTGTGGAAGCTGCCGCAGGAGCATATCTTCGCGGTTTCGCTTGCGGTATTCGTGGTGGCATGGATCGGTCAGTTCGTCGGCCACAAGATCGAAGGCAAGAAGCCGTCCTTCTTCGAAGACCTGCGCTTCCTGCTGATCGGTCCGTTGTTCGTGCTCGGCTTTCTGTATCGCCGGCTCGGCATTTCCTATTGATTTCGCCGCATGCACGGCGAAGACCGAGCACCGTCGACAACAAAACGGCCACCAGGCACGAAGGCCGCGTCGTCTCTGAAACGTTTCCGGCAGGAAGAAGGCATGGATGAGCGCAACGATGAGCAGGCGCTGAGCAAGGCGCTCGAGAACGTGGTGAACGCGCCGGCCAAACTGATCGGCGACGTGGTGACCGACAGCGCCAGCCTGCTGAAGGACAGTGGGGCACTGAAGCCCGGCAGAGGCATGATCACGAGCGTCCTTGCGTTTTCGCTCGGTGCGCTGTGCCTGCTTAGCGTGATCGCTTTCCACTTCCCGGACTATCTGACCATGCCTGATCTGCGCCGACAGTACTCGGTCGAGTTTCTGCGCGGCCTGTTGTTCTGTTCTCTGGTTCTTGCCGGCGGCCTGTCTCTGGCAAACATCGTCCTTGGCCGTCGCCGCACGCTCAACATCGCGGCGCTGTGCATGGTGCTGACGGCAGTCGGCCTCGGCGGATCGCGCGTGCCGGTCGGCGACTTTCCGGATCGGACCTTCTATCTCGGAATCGACTGGTTCATCCTCGATCTGCTCGGCTCGACGCTGGTCTTCGTCCTGATCGAAAAGCTGTTCCCGCTGAAACGGGAGCAGCCGGTCTTTCGCCATGCGTGGCAAACCGATCTCGCGCACTTCGGCGCCAATCATTTCCTCGTCGGCCTCGTGCTTCTGGTCGTGAATTTGGCGATTCACCGGATGTTCGGGTGGATGGTCAATGACGATCTTCAGCAGGCGGTTCAGGGCATTCCCTTCCTTCTGCAACTGCTGCTGTGCATGCTGATTGCCGACCTTACGCAATACTGGACGCACCGGGCATTCCACGAGATTCCCGTGTTGTGGCGGTTTCATGCAATTCATCACAGCGTCAAGACCATGGATTGGCTCGCCGGTTCGCGCATGCACATGCTGGACATGGTTGCGACACGGGTTGCGGTACTCGGTGCGCTGTACGTGCTCGGTTTCGACAAGAGCGTGATGGACGCCTACATCATCGTGGTCGGCTTTCAGTCGGTTTTCAACCATGCGAACGTACGTCTTCCATGGGGGCCGCTGAAGTACCTGATCGTCACCCCGAACTTTCATCATTGGCATCACGCTTCCGAAAAGATTGCGCTCGATCGTAACTACTCGGCGCATTTCGCGTTTCTCGATTACCTGTTCGGCACGGCGGTGCGAACCCGCCGCCACTTCCCGGAAACATACGGTGTGGTAGGCGATTACGTGCCAGACGGGTTCATCAGGCAGCAGGCCTTTCCATTCAAGCCGCAACCGCCGCGCTGATCGCGGGCACGATCGGACCGGATTGCGGTCAGCGGGACATGACATATCGCGCCGCAGACGCAGGCACACGGCACAAGTTTTTCAGGCATGGGCGACAATGTCGGCTGGACCAATGAAGATTGCATGGAGAAACCGGAATGAAAACTCGAGCCGCAGTTGCATGGAAGGCCGGCGCACCCCTGACCATCGAGGAACTCGACCTTGAAGGTCCGCGTGAAGGCGAGGTGCTGAACGAGGTGAAGGCCACCGGCATCTGCCACACCGA
>JAEZHR010000329.1 GCA_023416415.1 Pseudomonadota bacterium | reverse complement strand
TGGCTGCGGCCTGCGCGACGGAAGTCTTGCGACGCTTTAGCCAATCCTCGCCGATCATCATGACGGCCAGTGCAATCACGATCCAGATCAGCAGGGATGGCAGGCGCAGCGCATCGGCTGGCAAGCCTTCGGTGCTCGAGTGGAACAGGAGCGCGAGTGCAATGCTCGCGACTCCGATAATGAGGGTGCTGTTCATGGAGGTTCCTTTGCAGGAGCGGGAAGATGCTCCCCCGGGCCCTCAGGCCCGAGGGTTTCGGACAGACGGCTTACTGCTTGACGCTGTCCTTGATCTCGTCCCAGATGCCCTTGAACACGGTTTCCTGGTTCTTCAGGAAGCTGCCGTAGTCATCGCCTGCCTTGTAGTCGATCACCAGCGCACGGTCCGCAGCAGCCTTCTTGAACTCGGGGTTGGCGATCACGCGATTCATTGCAGCGATGAACTCCTTGCGCGCCTGCTCGGGAATGCCCTTCGGTGCGGAGTAGCCGCGCGAGGATCCCGCCACGACATCGATGCCGATTTCACGCATGGTCGGCACGTCCGGCAGTTCCGGGACGCGCTGCTCGGTGAACACCGCCAGGACGCGCAGGTTGCCGGCCTTGACTTGCGGGAAGGTGATGCCGAGGTTATTGGCCGACGCATCGATCTTGTTGGCCAGCGCGGCTGCCCAGGACGGGCCGTCACCGGAGAACGGCACTTGCTGGAATTTCAGGCCCGACGCCTTCTCGATCATGATCACGGAGAAGAAATCGTCACCGCCGATGCCGGAGTTGCCGATCGTGATGCGGCCGGGCTTTTCCTTGGCTGCGTTCAGCAGATCCTTGATGGTCTTGTACGGGCTGTCCTTGGACACCACGATCACGCCAGGGTCGGTAACCACATTCACCAGAGGCGAGAGTTCGTCGATCGAATACTTGATCGAGTCATTCATGAGGTAGTTGGTCATCAGCATCGGGGTATTCGTGATCGATACCGTCAAGCCATCCGCCTTGGTCTGCTTGGCCAGTTGGGTCCAGGCGATGGCGCCGGTCGCGCCCGGCTGGTAACGGTTCACGAAATCCACGCCCAGTTCCTTGGACAGGAAGGGCTGCACCAGCTGGGCCAGTGCATCGCTTCCGCCACCGGCCTTGAAGCCTTGCAGGACGGTGACTTCCTTGCCGGGGCTGTACTTCTGCGCGTGGGCGGCAAAGGGCAGGATGAGGGACATGGCCAGAACGACGGCCGATTTCTTGAAAACTCGCTGCATTTCAGTCTCCTTGGGGTTGTTTTTCGGGTATGCCTCCGGCTGCCGCCGGGACGCGTGAATGCGACGCCATTGCATCGTAAGCAGCAGCAATACCATTGTCAACGCTTTTACAGCTAAAATTATTGATAATATAGACGAAAATAGTTGCGCCGATTTGCCGGGCACATATAAGATGCCCTTCAGCCAAAAAAACAACCCGCAGCGACCGACAGTCGTACGCCGGGCCTCCCAAACCCCAAGGAAGACAAGCAATGGCAGACAAGGACAAACCCACGGGCTTGAAGAAGGGCCTGACCAATTACGGAGACATCGAGTTTTCGCTGTTCCTGCGCAAGGCCTTCATCAAGGGCGCCGGTTACACGGACGATGCGCTGTCGCGCAAGATCGTCGGCATTGCCAACACCGGCAGCGGCTTCAATCCCTGCCACGGCAACGCGCCGCAGCTGATCGAAGCGGTCAAGCGCGGCGTCATGATGGCCGGCGCGATTCCCGTCGAATTCCCCACCATCTCGGTCCACGAGAGCTTCGCCCACCCCACCTCGATGTTCCTGCGCAACCTCATGTCGATGGACACCGAGGAACTGATCCGCGCGCAACCGATGGACGCAGTGGTGCTGATCGGCGGCTGCGACAAGACGGTACCGGCCCAGCTGATGGGCGCGATTTCGGCGAACGTGCCGGCGATCCAGCTGGTGACCGGCTCGATGCTGACCGGCTCGAACCGCGGCGAACGCGTTGGCGCCTGTACCGACTGTCGCCGTTTCTGGGGCAATTTCCGCGGCGGCGAGATCAATGAACAGCAGATCGCCGACGTGAACAATCAACTGGTGGCCAGCGTCGGCACCTGCTCGGTGATGGGTACGGCCTCGACCATGGCTTGCATTGCCGAAGCGCTCGGCATGTCGGTGCCCGGCGGCGCCTCCCCGCCAGCCGTCACCGCCGACCGCATCCGCGTGGCCGAGCGTACCGGCGCAACCGCTGTGGCGATGATCGAAAACGGCATCACGCCGGACAAGGTGCTGACCGCCAAGGCCTTCGAGAATGCGCTGCGCGTGCTGCTGGCCATCGGCGGCTCGACCAACGCCATCATCCATCTGACCGCGATCGCCGGCCGCATGGGCATCGCCCTCGATTTCACCCAGCTCGACCGAATGAGCGAGGAAACGCCGGTCCTGGTGAACCTGAAGCCCTCCGGCCAGCACTACATGGAAGATTTCCACAAGGCCGGCGGCCTGGTCACGGTGCTGCGCGAACTCAAGCCGCTGCTGCACCTGGACGCAATGACCGTCACCGGCCGCACGCTGGGCGAGGAAATCGAGGCCGCTCCCGCGCCCTTCCCGCAGGACGTGGTGCGCAGCTTCTCGAATCCGATCTACAAGCAGGGCGGGATCGCGGTCCTGAAGGGCAACATCGCCCCGGGCGGCGCAATCATCAAGCAGTCGGCCGCCAGCGAAAAGCTGATGGAGCATGAAGGCCGCGCCGTGGTGTTCGAGAACCTGGAAGACCTCGCTGCGCGCATCGATTCCGAAGATCTGGACGTGAATCCGGACGACATCCTCGTTCTCAAGCAGATCGGCCCGGTCGGCGCACCCGGCATGCCGGAAGCCGGCTACATTCCGATTCCGAAGAAGATCGGCCGCATGGGCGTGAAGGACATGGTGCGCATCTCCGACGGCCGCATCTCCGGCACCGCCGGCGGCACCATCGTCGTGCACGTGACGCCCGAGACGGCCATTGGCGGTCCGCTGGGGCTGGTGCGCAACGGCGACCGAATCCGGTTGTCGGTATCGAAGCGCGAGCTGTCGGTGCTGGTGTCGGACGAAGAACTGGCGGCGCGCGCGAAGGAAGCCAAGCCGTTCAAGATCAACCCCGAGGAGCGCGGCTACCGCAAGCTGTTCCTGACGACGGTCACGCAAGCCGACAAGGGCTGCGACTTCGATTTCCTGCAGGCGACCGAGATCAAGGAATCGGTGCCGAAGGCCAAGAAGTAAACGCATCAATGGAAAAGCCCTTCCCCTTCGCGGGGAAGGAACTCTACCGAGGAATCTCGAAAGGATTTGCCAATGTCCCAGTCTCCCGACTCCCGCATCGTTTCCGTCGAAGCACGCACCGTCAGCGTTCCGCTCGACCACGTCACCTCCTTCTCCACGCGCAAGGTCTCCGCACGCGACTACGTGCTGGTGAAGATCCGTACCGCCGACGGCCATGAAGGCATCGGCTTCTGCTATGCCGGCAGCCGTGCCGGCGTGCTGGTTGCGCATGCGGTGCGCGAACTGTTCAAGCCGATGCTGCTCGAACAGGACGCACTGCGCGTCGAGGGTCTGTGGCAGGAGATGTACCAGGACTCGCTGCTGCACGGCCGCGCCGGCTCGGTCATGCGCGCGCTGTCCATCGTCGACAATGCGCTGTGGGACCGCAATGCCCGTGCCGCCGGATTGACGCTGGCCAAGTACCTCGGCGGAAGCGCGAAGGAAACCGTGCCGGCGTATGCCAGTGGCGGCTACTACCTGGACGGCAAGACGCCGGAGAAACTTGGCGAAGAACTGATCGGCTACGTCAAGCTGGGCTTCAAGGCGGTCAAGATCAAGGTCGGCCGCGAAGGCCTGAAGGAAGAAGAAGCGCGCGTCGCTGCCGCACGCGAGGCCATCGGCGACGACATCCTGCTGATGCTGGATGCGAACAACGCCTGGAGCGACCTGCCAACTGCGCTCGAGTTCATGCGCCGCTACGAGAAATACAACCCGTACTGGATCGAAGAGCCGTTCAGCCCGGACGACATCGAGAACCACGCGCAACTCGCGCGCCGCACCCCGGTCATCGTCGCCACCGGTGAAATCGAGACCGGCCGCTGGCGCCATCAGGAACTGCTGGAGAAGCGGGCTGCCGCCATCCTGCAGACCGATGCAGCCGTCTGCGGCGGCATCACCGAATTCCGCCGCATTGCCGCGATGGCCGCCGGCTTCGGCGTGACCGTCTGCCCGCACTGGTTCCACGACCTGCACGTGCACCTTGTCGCCAGCATTCCGAACACGCGCTACGTGGAATTCTTCTCGGACGACCAGGTGCTCAATTTCCGCCGCCTGGTCGACACCCAGCTGAAGTTCGACAACGGCAACCTGATCGTTCCGACCGCGCCCGGCCTGGGCTTCCGGTTCGACGAAAAGGCGGTCGACAAGTACGCAGTAGACAAGTGGGCGTAAGGTACACGTCCGCGCCCTGCCAATAACACGGAGATAAAGATGAACACTTCCACTCGCTTGCGCGGCGTTTTTTCGCCGGTCATCACCCCTTTCGCATCCGATCTCTCGCCCGATGCCAGGCGCATGGTGCGCCACTGCAAATGGCTGCTGAGCCAGGACGTGGGCCTCGCGGTATTCGGCACGAATTCGGAAGCGAACTCGCTGTCGGTGTCCGAAAAGATCGGTCTGCTCGACGCGCTGCTCGAGGCCGGCGTGCCCGGCGCGCGCATGATGCCGGGCACCGGCTGCTGCGCCCTGACCGCCAGCGTCGAACTGACGCGCGCGGCCGTCACCCGTGGCGCGGGCGGCGTGCTGATGCTGCCGCCGTTCTACTACAAGGGCGTGTCCGACGACGGCCTGTTCGCCAGCTACAGCGAAGTCATCCAGCGCGTCGCCGATGATCGCCTGCGCATCTACCTCTATCACATCCCGCAAGTCTCGAACGTGCCGATCAGCCTCGATCTGATCGAGCGCCTGCTCAAGGCCTACCCGGGCACGATCGCCGGCATCAAGGACAGCTCCGGCAACTGGGACAACACCAAGGCCATGCTGGAGCGTTTCCAGCCGCAGGGTTTCGACGTGTTCGCCGGCAGCGAGAGCTTCCTGCTGGCCAACATGCGTGGCGGCGGCGCCGGTTGCATCACCGCCACGGGCAACGTCAATCCGGGGCCGATCGTGCAGCTGTTCAAGACCTGGCAGCAGGCCGACGCGGACGACCAGCAAAAGGCGCTGGACGCCGTGCGCAACACCTTCGCGAAGTTCCCGATGATCCCGGCGCTCAAGGCTGCGGTCGCGCACTGGGCCGAGGACGAAGGCTTCGCTACCGTACGTCCGCCGCTGGTCAAGCTCACCGCACAGCAAAACGGCGAACTGCTGGCCGCGCTGAAGGCGCTTAACTTCTCGATGCCGGGACTGTAATGAATCAATCCGCAGTCATCATCGGCGGCGGTGTCATGGGAACCGACGTCGCCGCCATCTTCTACGCCGCAGGCTGGAATGCGCAGGTCGTCGAATCGAACCCGGCGCGCCGCGCCGCGCTGGCCGAGCTCGTCCCGGCCGCGGCCCGCACGATGGGCATCCACCAATCGGGCGGCAGCGTCGATG
>JAEZHR010000264.1 GCA_023416415.1 Pseudomonadota bacterium | reverse complement strand
CCCCCGCCGGAATCAGCGGAGTGAAGCGCGTCACCCAGGACGATGGGTTCTCCATGAGATCAGGAGTAATTCAGCCCCATCGCTTCACGCACATCGCGCATGGTTTCCTGAGCCAGCTTGCGCGCACGGTCACAGCCGTCGGCGACGATTGCGCGCACCAGCGAAGGATCGTCCAGATATTGCTGCGCGCGCTCGCGCATCGGTTCCTGCTCCTTCAGAATTCCCTCGATCACCGGTTGCTTGCAATCGAGACAGCCGATACCGGCCGAACGGCAGCCTTTCTCGACCCAGGCCTTGGTGTCCGCATCGGAATACACCTTGTGCAACTGCCAGACCGGACAACGCTCGGGTTCACCCGGATCAGTGCGGCGCACGCGCGCGGGGTCGGTCGGCATGGTACGCACTTTCTTTATCACGCTGTCGCGCTCCTCGCGCAGCGCAATCGAGTTGCCGTAGCTCTTGGACATCTTGTTTCCGTCCAGCCCCGGCATGCGCGAGGCTTCGGTCAAGCGCGCCTGCGGCTCGGTAAGGATCAGTTTGCGGCTGCCCTCCAAATAGCCGAACAGGCGCTCGCGGTCGATCATCGAGAGGTTTTGGGCCTCATCCAGCATCGCCCTTGCCTGAGCCAGCGCGTCATCACTGCCCTTTTCCTGATACTCCACACGCAATTCGTTGTAGATGCGGGCCCGCTTGCTGCCGAGCTTCTTCACCGCTTCCTGCGCCTTCTCCTCGAATCCCTTTTCCTTGCCATACAGGTGATTGAAGCGACGCGCGATCTCACGGGTGATTTCGACATGGGGGATCTGGTCTTCGCCCACCGGCACCAGCGTCGCGCGATAGATCAGCACGTCGGCCGACATCAGCAGCGGGTACCCGAGAAAGCCGTAGGTGGCGAGATCCCGGTCGGACAGCTTTTCCTGCTGGTCCTTGTAAGTCGGCACACGCTCGAGCCAGCCCAACGGCGTCGACATCGAAAGCAGCAGATGCAGTTCGGCATGCTCGGGCACGCGCGACTGGATGAACAGAGTTGCCTGCGAGGGATCGATGCCGGCGGCCAGCCAGTCGATCAGCATGTCCCAGGTGCTGGTCTCGATAATGCTCGGATCGTCATAGTGAGTGGTCAGGGCATGCCAGTCTGCAACGAAGAACAGACAGGGAAGCTCGGACTGCAGCTTGATCCAGTTCTTCAGTGCGCCATGGTAGTGACCAAGGTGCATCGCGCCGGTGGGGCGCATGCCGGAGACAACACGATCGGGATACATGATGAATTAATTGAGCAGAAAGGTCAGAGGAGAAACAAGTACGGCCAGCACCGCGCTGACGGCCTGGATCACGGGCACCATCCAGTAGCGCAGCAAACCGAGGAACACGAGGCCGATGACGATAAAAAAGCCGTAGGGCTCTATCTGCGCAAAGCGATAGGCGTAGCGATTCGGGAGGATGCTGGTCAGCACGCGACCACCATCGAGCGGCGGCACAGGAAACAGGTTCAGCGCAAGAATCACCAAGTTGAGCCATACACCGGCTTCGGCCATGCGCAGGAAAAAGGGTTCGTCGATGCCGAAGGCGAGCAACAGGATCTGGATCACGAGCCACAGGAAGGCCATGATGAGATTGGCCCCGGGTCCGGCGAGCGCCACCCAGGCCATATCCCGCTTCGGATTGCGCAAGTTGCCGAATTTCACCGGCACCGGCTTGGCATAACCGAACAGGAAGGGACTGCTGACAAGGAACAGAACGAGTGGAATCGCGATGGTACCGATCGGGTCGATGTGCTTGAGGGGGTTCAGGCTCATGCGCCCCATCATGAAGGCAGTGGCGTCGCCAAATCGCTTGGCTGCAAATGCATGCGCCGCCTCGTGCAGCGTGATCGCGAACAGGAGAGGCAACGCGTAGACCGCTAGGGTCTGGATGGTTTCATTCATCCGGGCATTCTAGCAGAGGGGCCGCGTGTCTTCGGAGCAGCTTGCTGCCTACAAGCCGAACAGGGCCGGGTCGCCACGACCGGCGCGCAGCAGCACTGGCTCGGACCCGGAAAGATCGATCACTGTAGTCGGCTCGAGATGGGCGGCGCCGCCATCGATGACGAGCTCGATCTGACGTTCGAGGCGGTCGCGTACGTCCTCCGGATCGGAGAGCGGCATGCCGTCGCCGGGAAGGATCAGCGTGGTGCCGATCAGCGGCTGGCCCAGCTCTTCCAGCAGCGCGAGCGTGATCGGCTTTTCCGGCACACGCAGGCCGATGGTCTTGCGAGATGGGTGCGACAGCCGACGCGGCACCTCGCGCGTGGCTTCAAGAATGAAGGTATAGGGGCCCGGTGTGGCCGTCTTGAGCATGCGGTATTGGCGATTGTCGACCTTCGCGTACTGCGCGATTTCGGACAGGTCGCGGCAAAGCAGGGTCAGGTGATGCTTTTCGTCGATACCGCGCACGCGGCGCATGCGATCGACTGCTGTCTTGTCATCGAGGTGGCAGACCAGTGCATAGCTGGAATCGGTCGGCAGGGCGACCAGCCCCCCGCCGTGGATGACTTGAGCCGCCTGGCGTATCAGCCGAAGTTGCGGATTTTCCGGATGGATCTGAAAGTACTGGCTCATGAAAAAGACAACGGCGGTCGAAGTTGACCGCCGTTGTTCCCGGGTTACGGTTAATGGGCGCCGCGCAGCGCGGCAATGCGTTCCTCGATCGGCGGGTGGGTGGAGAACAGCGCCGAGAAGCCGGAGCGGCCGCCGTTGATACCCATCGCCTTGTAAGACTGCGGCATGTCCTGCGGTTCATGCAGCCCCCCCAGACGCGCCAGCGCCTTTACCATGGGCTGCGGCGTGCCAAGCAGCCTGGCGGCGCCCGCGTCCGCGCGGAATTCGCGGTAACGCGAGAACCAAGCAACGATGATCGAGGCCAGGATGCCGAACAAAATCTCGCACACCATCACCGTCGCGAAATAACCCAGGCCAGGACGCTCGCTGCGGAACACTGCCTTGTCGATGAAATGTCCGACAACCCGTGCCAGGAACACGACGAACGTGTTCACCACGCCTTGGATCAGCGTCAGCGTCACCATGTCGCCGTTGGCGATGTGCGCCACTTCATGGCCAAGCACGGCCTCGACTTCGTCGCGGGTCATGCTTTGCAGGAGACCGGTTGAAACCGCCACCAGCGCCGAATTCTTGAATGCCCCGGTCGCGAAGGCGTTGGGCTCGCCTTCATAGATCGCGACCTCCGGCATGGCGATGCCGGCCTTGTCGGACAGCTTCTTGACCGTATCAAGCAGCCACATTTCGGTGGAGGACGAGGGTGATTCGATGACGCGCGCGCCAGTTGACCACTTCGCCATGGGTTTGGACACCAGCAGCGAGATGAAGGAGCCGGTAAAGCCGACCACGAGCGAGAAGACGGCCAGCGTACCGAGGTCCAGTCCTTCAGCCGTCACGAAGCGATTCAGCCCGGTGAGCGACAGGACGACTGACAGCACCACCACCACCGCGAGGTTGGTGGCGAGGAATAGGACGATGCGTTTCATTCAGTAACCTCCAGATTGACGCCAAGAGAGATTGGGTCGGCCATAAAAAAAATCAAGAGCCGATAATGCCATGGCGCAAAGAGTGGTAGTTACGAAAAAACCGCAGGTCAAGTGCGAAAGCCGATAGAAAAACTTAACTCAGCGTGACCAGCCATTCCATACGGGAACGAGATCGCGCGGCAGCGGTGGCAGTGCGCCGAGCTCGGTGTGCGATTCGCCCGGCGCATGGAAATCGGCACCGCGCGAGGCGAGGAATCCGTACTGGCGCGCCACCCGCGCGAAGCGATCGAATTCTTCGACGGTATGACTTCCGGTGATGACCTCAATGCCGACGCCGCCGAGGCGCTTGAAGGTGTTGAGGAAGATATCGAGCTCCAGATCGCTGAGCTCATAGCGCCCCGGGTGGGCGACGATTGCGATACCGCCGGCACCGCGTATCCAGTTCACCGCGTCCGCCAGTTCGGCCCAGCGGTGCTCAACATACCCGGGCTTGCCCTCGACCAAATAATTGCGAAACACCTCATTGGTATCCGCACAGACTCCGCGTTCGACCAGATAGCGCGCGAAATGGGTGCGTGAAATCAGATCCGGATTGCCGACATGCCTGAGCGCACCTTCGAAGGCATCGTCGATACCCACTGCCTCCAACTGGGCCGCCATCTCACGCGCACGATGCTCCCGTCCGGAGCGGGTACGCGCCAGTCCGGAACGCAAGGCCTCGTCGTGTTCGTCAAATCCGAGGCCGACGACATGGATCGTCCGCCCGGCCCAGGTCACCGACACTTCCACGCCCGTCACGAAGCCCATCCCGAGCGATCGCGCCGCCTCGCGCGCCTCGGCAATGCCGCCGATCTCGTCATGGTCGGTCAGCGCCCATAGTTCGACGCCGTTCGCGTGCGCGCGCCGGGCAACCTCAGTCGGCGCAAGCGCGCCGTCGGACACCGTGGAATGACAATGCAGGTCAGCGTTAAGCATGGTTCAGGCGGAAGACATTGTCAGCATTGTACGCCCCCGGCACCTGCCGACGCGCCCTTCCCGTTCGATCCTGCGCGGGGCGTTGAGGTCCGTTAAATGAGGAAATCTTCAATCAGGCGGGCCAGCGCCTCCGGCTGGTCGTGATGAAGCATGTGCCCGGCTCCCGTGATCATGCTTGTCTTCACCTGCGGAATGCAGGCAATCCGGCGGTCGACTTCGGCACGCCACTCGGCCTTGCCGCCCAGCCAGCGCCACGCGTCTGTTTCGTCCGCCTCCACCCACAGCACAGGCGCCTCGATCGCATTCCAGCATGCAAGAGTTTCATCAAGCCGATAGAGCACCGGGTTGCTCAGTTTGTGTGCAGGATCACCGAGGATTTCCCATTCGCCGTCCGCGTTGCGCCGTGCCCAGTGCTCGACCAGCCAGGCGGCACGCTCGGCGCAGAGGCGCGGATTGGTCTTCTGAAGGCGCGCGGCCACCTCCCCGGCGCTGGAATAGCGGCGCATGTCGGGCGGATCGCGCAGTTCGTCCAGCCACTTCGCGTAGCGCTTCGGAGCCTGTCCTGCCTGCGTCGCGGACAGGCCGAAGCCTTCGAGATTGATCAGCTTGCGGATGCGCTGCGGGCGTGCACCTGCATAGATCATCGCGACATTGGCGCCCATGCTATGACCAAGCAGGAACACCGGCGCTTCGCCGGCGCAGTGATCCAGCATCCGATCCAGATCGCCAAGATAATCGGGAAACCAGTAACAGTCGGTGCCGCTGGCCTCGGTCAGACCAAAACCGCGCCAGTCGGGCGCGATCACATGCCAATCGTGATGCAGGCAATCGACGACGAACTGGAACGAGGCTGACATGTCCATCCAGCCATGCAGCATGAACAGTTTCGGCGCCTCCTCGCTGCCCCAGTGCCGCAGGTGATAGCGCAGGCCGCGCACCGTGACGAATTCCGAGCGCGAAGTTTTCATGCGGCTGCTCCAGGACAAGAACAGCTTGTGCGGCATCTCTGCATAATGGCTGGCATGAGAAAGCAATAAATTGAACGAACGTTCAAGAATTATAAGGGAGACCACATGAATCGCGCCGAGCCCCTCCCCGAGGCCGACCGCTACACCGAGCTGTACCAATCCTTTCGTTGGCACTTGCCGGAACGGCTCAACATTGCCGAATTGTGCTGCACACGCTGGGCGGGCGACCAGAAGCGCATTGCCATCCATTACGAAGACGAGTCGGGACAGTCGACCACCCTGACCTATGCCGCCCTGCACACGCAGGCATGTCGCCTAGCCAACGTGCTGCGCGAACTGGGCGTGGAGAAAGGCGAGTGCGTGGCGATTGTCCTGCCGCAGCGCCCGGAGACCGCGATCGCACACATGGCCTGCCACCTGCTCGGCGCGATCGCCATGCCGCTGTCGGTCCTGTTCGGCCCCGAGGCGCTGGAGTACCGCATGCAGGACAGCGGCGCACGCGTGGCTGTCCTGGATCAGGCCGGACTCGATAACGTGCGGTACGTGCGACCGAACTGCCCGGAGCTTGCGCACCTGATC